>CAZQUK010000163.1:2313-8119 GCA_964596435.1 uncultured Oligoflexia bacterium | reverse complement strand
CTAGATGAAAAGAACGCAAAGGTTTTTGTTCCAGATGTTAATTGTCCGGAGGTTTTTAGTTGTATTAAAGAAAACTGTGAACATTTTCCGTGTATGGAGCAAATTAGTGTAAAAAAAGTTTATAAAGAAATTCAAGGTTTTTTAGGCGGTAAGGCTAAGTTACATAATTATAAATCAATAAATAAAATGGAGAGCGGTAGGAATGTTTAAACAACTTGTCCCATCAAAGTGGGATTTCGATCAATTAAAAAGAGTTATTTCAAAAATAAATAATAAAAAAATTCTTGTTATTGGAGATGTTGGTCTTGATAGATACACCATTGGAAGTGTTGAAAGAGTATCGGATGAGGCGCCGGTACCTATTGTTTATGTAAAAGAGGAAGTTTATAAACTGGGGCTGGCAGCAAACGTTGCCGATAATATTAGGGCGCTAGGTGGGACACCTTTTTTAGCGGGTGCTGTGGGAAGTGATAGGGTTGCGACGGATCTTAAATCTGTACTTCGAAAATTTAAAATATCACCAGAGTATTTGATTGTTGATAAGGCCAGAAGAACAATTCTTAAAGAAAGAGTGATTGGACAAAGGCAGCAAATAGTGCGCGTTGATTATGAGACGATCCAGAACATGGACAAAGCACTTGAAAACAAGTTTATTATAAAAATAAAAAGTATATTAAAAAATGTTGATGCTGTGATTATTGAGGACTATGCCAAGGGTTTATTAAGCGAGGGCCTAATTAAAAACGTTGTAAAGCTTGCAAAGAGCAAAAAACTTTGGGTGGCCGTTGATCCTAATCTTCTTACCCCCGCAAATGTTTATAAAGGTGTTGATCTTTTAACACCGAATAAAAAAGAAGCAGAACAACTAGCCGGTATGAGAATTACTAATGACAAATCGTTGCTTCAGGCTGCGAGTAAAATATTTAAATTAACACAAACAAAAGCGCTGATTGTAACGCTTGGTGCTGATGGTATGGCAATATTTACTTCATTAAAACAACAACCTATTTGGATTCCTGCTGACGAAAAAGAAGTGTTTGATGTTTCGGGTGCAGGAGACACAGTTATTTCGGTACTTGCCTTGGCTATTTGTGCTGGCGCTAAACTTGAAGAAGCCGCGCTCCTTGCCAATATTGCAGGCGGTATTGAGGTTGGTAAGAAGGGAACGGCCACTGTTAGTAGAGAGGAAATTGAGTTTTCATTAAGTGAGATTGAAAGATTAGTATAAAAAAATGACCGTAGCTCAAAAATATTTTTTTTTAGAAACCATATATTCGCTGGCGCTTTCTTTTACAAAAGCGACTTTTGTTTTGTTTTTTCTTTCGCATGAACTTAAACTTTTTGAGATTGGCCTTCTTTTTGGCGTTTTTAATTTAGCAGTAATTATTGCTGAGCCAATTACGGCCATTTTTGCCGATTTATATGGTAGAAAACGATCGCTGGTAATTGGTTGTGTTTTAAAAATTGTTGCAGCACTAATATTTGTTTTTGGATCACACATACGGGAGTTTCTTATTGCTGAGATAATATCAGGCATTGCATTTACGTTTATTTCCGGATGCATGATGGCTTGGGTTGTTGATGAGGTTAACAGGGTGGATAAAAAATGTAATCTTTATGAGCTTTTTGTACAGAGCAATAAGTATAAGTATGTGGCCCTGATTGTCGGCGGACTTTTAGGAGCAAGCTTGGGTGATGTGTCGCTTGTGATTCCATGGGCAGCTAATGGTTTTTTCTTTGTGGTGCTTTTGGTAATTGTTAGTGTGGTTTTAACAGAAAATTCAAACACGTTAAATATAAAGAGGTCTTTTAATTTTGCAAGAAAGCTTAATGAATATAAAAATGCACTTCAAGACAAGTGCCTTATGGGGCTTATTTTTAGTAGTTTTTTAAGCTCTTTTGCGTTGGCATCAATCCGTTTGTTTTGGTTGCCAACAATTAAGCAAAATTTTGGGGTTTCAATTTCGTTTTTAGGCTGGCTTTGGGTTGGAATAGCAGGGGCCGGGCTTTTGGGGGCTTACTTTGTCAGGCCGTATGTTAAACAATTTAATTACAAACCGGATGGGTTAATATTGTTTTCAGGGTTTTCCACGATGTTTCTTTTTTTAATGATATTTACAATGGGTAGTTTCTGGACATTTTTGTTTTATTTTTTATTTGAATTTGGAAAACCACTTTACACGAGCGTTAAAAGTGACCTTATAAACCACCAGATATCAGAAGATGTTAGGGTTTCAATTTTATCATTAAACTCGCTGGGAATTAAGCTTGGGACAAGTGTGGGTTTAATCGTTATAGGATATATCAGTGAAGTAATGAGTTTGGAAATAGCCTGGTATTTTTCGTCATCTTTGTTTCTTGTGAATATGTTTTTGTTTATTTCTGTAAGGTATTGGATGCTTAAAATACCACAAAAGAAAGCAATTCTGGCCGTGGCATAGTGTTTATATTATGTTAGTTTTTGTTTTACTTTAATGGGAAACAGTTTTGGTTTTTTTGTGAAAATGAATTTTCCTTTTTTTCGTTCAAAGCCAAAAAAAGTTTTAATTGAACGTGGCTTTTTCCAGAGTTTGAGCTTTATATCGTTCTTCTTCTTATCAAAGTATTCTTTTCCAACAAAATTAATTACTGCAAATACTGTAACATCATTTTTTTTGATTTTAATTTTTTTAATAATAAATGTGTTAATTAGGTAAGTATTGGTTGCTTCAATGTCTTCTGTATTAAAACCTGAAAGTTTTGGATCAAGAAGGTCACGAAAAAAATTATTAAGAAATATTTTAAGTTCGTTGTTTCTTACCGCCTTGATTTTTCTTATTTGAACACCCCGGTCGATTTTATTTATTTTAGCAAAACATGGTTTTTGTACCACGCTTTGTGTAATGAAAAAAACAGAAATAACCAAGATAAATACGCGCATAAAAAACTTAAAAAATAACATCACCCAAATTATAAGGTCTGAAAGGATGAAAGTCGAACTATTTATAAACTGAAGCTACGCGTTAGGTGATTAAAAAATACAGTAATTACTTGGAGCAATATTCTGTTCTACTCCATTTTTCCATGCTGTATTTTGACCATCCTTTGAGGCCCTGATCTTTGCGGTTACAGTGGTTTCGCCAAGTTTTCCATAGGTGCAATCTTCAAAGTAATACGCTTTTGTGGTGTCTGATAAATTGGAAGTTGATATTTTATAGTTACTAATTTCTCTTCCTAGGTCGTCCGTTACGATGCAGTAGTAGCTATTGCCACATAAAAAATTTAAATATGCGACGCAATCATCGCTACTGAAGCAGATTTCGATTGTGTAATCAGCCTGGAGATTGAGTGGTACTGTCCAGTAAAATGCAGGATCCGTGTCTTGGAATTTAAAATCCACAATTGTGAAGGAATCGGGCGTGATGTTTTGAGTGCTCGGTGTATCTCCAGCTAAAGATGAATTGGCGTCATCTATCTGATCTTTTCCGCAACTTGAAAGTGTTAATGTTAGTAAAAATAGTGCTATTGCAATTGTAGTTTTGTTTTTCATACTTCTGCTCCACTTCTGCTTCCGCTCGTGTTTTTGTTCCGGTCTGCAACCTTCGTATTAAATTCTATTAAAGCAAAATGCGTACCTGTTTTGTGATCTTTGTAACTTGTTGTGATTGTAAAGAATCGTGTTTTACGAGGTGTGCTGGGTCTGATCCAGAAGTGCTTTAGTATTTATACGTTGTCATAAGTTTAGACACTTTTATGTAAAAAAATTGGCAATTATAAAAAACAGCAACACGCTTCTTGTTGTGTAACCAACTAATAATAAAGGAAAATAACTAAGGCTGGGTTTCTTGGTATGCGGTGTCAAAATGGCACTGTATTTGCTTATTATATGGCTTAAGCGCTCGCTTTTTTGTGCGGGCTTATGAAGGAGAGAGAGCAATGATAAATTTTAGAAAGCTGATAATATTTGTATATCTTTTTGTGGGGCTCGTAATTGTTCCTATGTTGTTTTCACATGCATGGGCAAAAAGCAGTGAGTGTCTTGAAGGTTATCATAATGGAACAAGGTTTGTTTGCACTAAATGGAAAAATGAAGAGAAAAAGGCAAATACGCAAGAAGTTACAACTCCAGATGGAGCCGTTAAAACAGATAAAAGATACAAGGATCCTAATTTTTCATTAAGTATAAGTGGTTTTAGATTTCCAGTTGAAAGATCAGAGTCGCATAATCTTCCATGGGGAGGCGAAGCAAGACTTGGAACAAGGATAAGCTACCTTGTTGGCGAGGGTTATATTTCAGGAAAATTTGACGATAAAGGAAATGACCAAAGTGGGCGCCCTGTAGGGAGCAAGCTTCAATTTGGTGTGAGTTTAGGTGCTGAAATTCCAACTCCCTTAGAAGGATTCACTGTTGACCCAAACCTTAGGATGGAGCAAGAGGATGGATACAAGAGATTTGCTGGTGAGCTTGGTCCGTCATATAGGACAAATTCAAATGGTAAATATGGTGCAAGGCTAGGTATGGGCTATCTTATTGATGAAACGAGACCCGAGGTGAATATTTACGGGGAACGCGTCGACACTAATTCAAATGCGGCTGGGCTTGTAAACTATATTAGGCTGTCTGCTGATCAGAACTTTTTAGACGATTACCTTAACTTTCAGGTCGAAGCAGAGGCTGGTCTAATAATGGGAATGGAAAGAAAACTTGATAGACACCCAACAGACGAGAATGGTTTAATGACTGATAATGGTCCAGTTAATGTAAATAATAATACTGACCTATATGAGTTAAGACAGGATGGCGAAGGTTTCATGGTGGGTGGTCGGGCCTCTTTTGGTGTAAATTTAGGCGAACACTTTAGGGTTTCTCTTGAAGGCGTTTACCGCGAAGGTAGCGCAAACTACAAAAAAATTGATTTTAATGAAAATGAAATTGGTACTGAAAGATTCAAAGTCAGAGAACTAAAAGTAGGACCAAAGGTTCAGGTACTGTTTTAGGTTTAGAGTGGCCGCAGTATTTAAAGCCTGAAGTGTTAATGCGGGTTGGCACTTAAGACAGCAGGCGCAAAATATCAGGACGCTTAATGTTTGCCTGCTTAAAGCGCGTTAAGTATTCATTTGCAATTTTTTCGTGCTCTAATTTTAGTGATTTTGCAAGTTGCGAGACCAATGCATAAACGTATATTTCTGCAGGAAATTCAAGATAGTTTTCATTTTCAATGGCAATAATTCTTGATTTTGAAATTCTGGTTTTAGCGGATAACTCTTCAATGGATAATCTTTGCATGTGGCGGACCTGTTTTAGGTAGGCTCCCGGCGTTGGTTTTTTTTTGTTTGAGGAATTTATTTGTTTGTTTTTATCCATAAAATAAATTTTAGTTAATGGGGTTATTGTTTAAAGTCTAAAAATTAATGATGCAGTTAGAAAAAAATATTTTAAAAAATAAATATTAAAGATCAATATGTTGGAATTTTTAATTTTTCTTAACTTGACATGTTTTTGTTAGTTTTACTTGGCATTGTGCATCTGTGGCGGGTTTTGTGGGCATGCCTTAATACCGTAACTGTTAATTTTACAGTTGTTAGGATCATTTTCAATTTTTTGACCATCGTTTTCAAAACTGCCTGTGATTATTTGTCCGCCCGGATAAAAAGTTGCGCCGCTTATGTTTTTTAGGTCACTGTAAAATCTTATAAGTTGTTTGTTGTCAGAAATTTTAACCTTACCAAGGTTTTTTGGTGCAGTTTCTTTTGCAAAACAATTAGTGGCGGAGTTTGTGCATAAATCAATATTATCTATTGTGTAGTCGAAAAAGCCTAAAGTGCT
>CAZQUK010000163.1:0-2303 GCA_964596435.1 uncultured Oligoflexia bacterium | reverse complement strand
ATTATCAAGTGTCATATGGTTAAGACGGTAAAGACAGTGTGGGATGTTCACACCTGTGGTAATAATAATTGGAGAATTAACGCCATCATCAAGTACTCTTGCCCAAGTTTTCCAGATAGGTTCATTGTGGGTTTGTGTAAAAGCGTTTTGAATATTTTCATTTTTTATTGAGCTTGGGTAAAGAAGCTGGTGGGAACCTAGAACAATTTTTAAGCCACCACGAAATATGTTTATCCAGTTTTTTGTTATTTCGTCGGTTTTAAGTTCGTTGCTTCCAAAAATGAAAAGTACAGATAGTGGGCGTTTATATGGATCAAAATACTGTGTTTCGTTGTGTTTATTAAGACCGTTAATATAAAAGTCGCCAAGGCTCATTGTAGAGTTTTTTGCGTAAGTGTCATACTCCCATGCTGCAAAAAGTCCTGGTGTGGCGTGGGTGCCTAAAATTGCAAAATCTACTGTATCAAGGCCATTAATATTTGAGTCGTTTTCTTTTTGAAAAGAAAAATTTATGTTCTTAAGCGTCTTCCTGAAAGCTTCTTTATAGCCGGCCCTTTGTAGTTGCTTAATTATATCTTCGCATTGTGTTTTGGAAATTGTATTCCAGGTGGTGCCAGGAAGTTCGTATTTTATAAATGGACAAAAAGAGCCAAATGTTTTTTTATGGTTGCTGCTGTAAGCGGCCCTGTGTTTGCCGTTTGTGTTGTCAGGGTTGTCGCCAAAAAGATTTATATAACGATCGTCAAGAAAAATGCAGGTTAGTTTGTGGGTAAATGAGCGTTTGCAAAAATTATCGCATATTTTACCTAGTCTTTCCCTGTGGGTGTTATAAGCTTTTTGCGTGCAGCAAATGTTAAATGCGTCAAGTTCCATTTCCTTGTCATAAAAATTTGAAGCTCCAAAGGTACAGAGCTTTTTTTCCTTCACACTAAGACTAACACCCATGACGTTTGTAAGTTCTTTGATTTGTTTTTTGCTGCTTTTAGTAAAATAAATAATACTAACAATTATTGTAATCACACAAAGTGTTATGATTATTTTAAATAAATTAATAATTTTCATGGAATGTTTATTATATCCTACGTCAATTAAATACTCACCTTTTTTTATGGCGCTCATACCACTTGTGTAGCTTTGAGTTTGGGTTTGCCGCTGTCATTGTCACTGCCACCGTCATTGCCAATATTGTCACCTTGAAATACAAGGAACCAATACAATTGCTGTAAGTGAATTTTCTTTTCCCCAGATTGTCGCCTATGTCGCCAATGAAAAGACAGTTTTTGTTTTTTTCAAAAGGGCACGGACCTGTGGTCATGTCCTTTTGTGTCTACGGGCTTATAGTTTTTGAAATAAACGAATAACATTTCGATGGAGTTAGAATATCTATCATCTTAGGTCAAATAAGAGAGTGTGTGAAGATTTAGGCTACTTGTTTGGGATCAATTTTTCTGGGATCAAATTTTTTAGGATCGTACCCGCATTCTGGACATTGCGTGGTTATGTATAATCTTCTTCTTCTTGCGCTTGGGTCGGTTTGTGAATATTTTCTTTGGCGCGCTGCAGATACTATTCGTCCAACTAAAATAAGAAGACACAAGGCAAAAGCCATTTCAATGGCCAGCAATTTTGAAACTGTGGATTCTTGAATGGCAGCATACGGGTTATATGATGATTGCTCCTGATAAACCCTAAATTTCAGTGGATTTGTATAATTGGGGACATATCCATCTAGATCAATGTTCCCTGTATCTGTAAGATGAAATCCAAGCTGGTGCGAATTTGGGTAGTACCTCATATAACAAATATCGGTTTAATTTCTTAAAAACTTGAGCAAAATGGTCCAGCAATAATACTGCAGTGTGGCATGGTGACTTGTGGAGATTTATAATTAAAGTGAAAAAAATTTTCCCATTCGTGTATCACTGATAAATGAATGTTTATTTGATAATCAAAACCCTTATGTTCCATTTATACACTCTCTGATCGGCCAGTTTAAGTGCGGTTATGAGACTGTTTAAGGGCCGTTATGGAAAATAAAAGAGGTGAGTTTTGAATCCTAAAAAATTTTTTGTTTTTACAATTCTGTTTTTATACCCGGCTTGTGCGTTAGCCAGGTGGGCAAGCATTGAGGATGCCAGCTATTTGATAGAATCAGAAAAACTTGATTATGAAATTAAGGCTGATGGCAAATACAAAGTAAAAATTTATCAAAAAGTTAAAATTCTAAAGGAACAAGCAAGAAGCAAAATTGGCGCACGCAGAATTAATTATAATTTCAGGGCCTCAACGCTTAAGGTTACTAA
>CAZQUK010000162.1:0-8165 GCA_964596435.1 uncultured Oligoflexia bacterium | reverse complement strand
TATCAGCATGATGGTATTCCAAACATGTGTCTAACAAACTGGATGTGTTTACAGACTATAGAAAAATATTTAGAGAATTGTACAAACTGACCTATGAGCGAGTGTGTGAGCAGGACAATTGTATAATGGAAACACAAACAAGCCACGTCCTTGTGGCACGAAAAACAAAAACTATATTCAATTAATTAAGCATTGTAAGCATGAGTTCAAGCCTATAAGCAAAATCTTTTATATCACCATTTATTAAGATCTCGTCGTCTCCAATAACATCTTCGTTTAATGTTTTTGCTTTTTTATATTTTAATAGTGGGTTTAATGAGTCAACATACGTTGTTATTACCGTTGTACAACCAACACCACAAGCTGCACCAGATATTAAGCCAACACCGGCAGCTAAAAAACCAGCAAGAACTTTTCCAGTAGGAAGAACCGCGCCAATAGCGGCTGACGTTATAAAACCTGAACCGAAAAATGTCGCTACCCCCAATAGTGCCAAGTACAGGGCATGAGAAATGATTATCAAATATCGCAGATAATAATATTCATATGTTTAAGATGGTTTTACGTACCATCTTAATTAACTTAAAATCTTACTTAGCATTTACACACTCGCTCATAGGTCAGTTTGAAATCAATTTATTAAATTAAAAGGGAGCTTACTCTTCAGCCTTTTCTTCCACAACAAGGCTAACCAGCGCCACATTTGCTTCAACCTGCTGGCCAACAGTAAATGCGGATTTTTCAACAACACCATCTCTTGGTGAAACAAGTGTATTTTCCAGTTTCATGGCCTCGACAATAATAAGTGGGTCGCCTTTTTTTACAGTGTCACCAACACTAACAAAAATTTTTACAACTTTGCCCGGAAACTGAACACTAACACTATCGCCAGACATGGCGTCTTCAGCACCGACATAAGATTTACTTGCATCCTTGAATAAAAAATTTTTTCCAGCAAGCGTTACCCAAATGGACCCATCTGCATCAAGTGAAGTAAAAGCTGTGTAACACTTATTATTAAGTGTAAAACAATGCTCCCCATTAATGCTTCTGTGTAAAGTTATTGCGCACGTTTCATTACCTGTAGCGCAGACATACTCACCCATGTGCTTCATATCCAGCTTAACTTCTTTTTCTATTTCATTAACAATTAATTTTTTAAGCATTAGTTTCTCCAGGCCCCTATGTGTTCCCAAATATTAAAATCTTTTTTTGCGTTTGTACCCATATCAGCGCCGCCTTGACCCCTACTATTATTTGATAAACTTGCCCCTAACATTGCTGCTGCAACGACCTCCATTCCGGGCTCAATATTTTTTTCTTTTAAAAGCTCATCCTTGGTTTCTTCGCAAAATTTTGTTGAAAGCATGTTTTTTATAAACCGCTCGTGTCTTATAACATCCATTAAATATTCAATATTAGTATCAATGCCATGAATAATTGTATTCTTTAAGGCTTCAAGCATTTTTGCAGTTGCCTGCTCCCTGTCTTTACCCCAGGTAATTACCTTGCTTATCATTGGATCAAAATCCGGCCTTATATCCACCGGGCGGTTTATAGCGCTATCGTTTCTGATCCACGGCCCTTGGGCTTCTTTATAATAGGTCATCTTGCCGGGGGCTGGCCTAAAGTTTTCTGTGGGTTTTTCTGCATAAACTCTGCATTCAAGTGCGTGCCCACGGATTGATATATCTTCTTGCTTAAAAGAAATTGCCCTGCCTTCTGCTATTGCAAGCTGCTCTTTTACAATATCCACACCTGTTATCATTTCAGTTACAGGGTGCTCAACCTGAATACGTGTGTTCATTTCCAAGAAGAAAAAATTTTGCGCGCTATCTACAATAAATTCAATGGTGCCTGCACTTAAATAAGGTATAGCTTGCGCAATTTTTACAGCAGTTTTTGTAATTTGACTTCGCACAACGGGTGTTAGTGTTGGCGAGGGTGCCTCTTCAATAATTTTCTGGTGCCGGCGTTGAATTGTGCATTCACGCTCAAATAAATGTAATGTGTTCCCCTTTGAATCAGAAAGTATTTGAACTTCAATATGGCGAGGGTTTTCAATATAGCGCTCCAAATAAACTGTACCATCGGCAAACGCCGATTTAGCCTCACGCGATGTGCTTTCAAGAGAAGGCGCAAGCTCTTTTTCGTTGTATACAACACGCATGCCCTTACCACCACCACCTGCTGCGGCTTTAATCATTATTGGATATTTTAATTTTGAAGCGGCTTTAATTAGTTCGCTTGGAGTTCCAGTGGCGCCATCAATAAGGGGGATATTATGCTTTAGTGCAAACTCTCTTGCCTGAAGTTTGTTACCCATTAAAGCAATTGCCTCGGGCGTTGGCCCAATAAAAATAATGCCTGCATTTTTACAACTTTGGGCAAAACTCGCGTTTTCTGCTAAAAAACCATAACCCGGATGAATAGCACCAGCTTTGAATTCTTTTGCAATACTAATTATTTTTTCAATATTTAAATACGTATCGCAAAGCGCACCATCACCAAGAGACACTTTAATATCACCCATGTCGCTGTGACGACTTTCTTTATCAGCTACACTGTAAACTGTAATAACTTCAATCCCAAGCTCACGTGCGGAGCGAATAATGCGAATTGCAATTTCACCTCTATTTGCAACTAAAAGTCTTTTAATTGTGGCCAATTATTCACCCCCCTTTACCCAGCCGGGTTTTCTTTTTTCTAAAAATGCGGCCATACCTTCTTGACCCTCAGACGATGCTCGAAGTTCAGCAATCATGCGTGCAGTTTCAGTTCTTGCCTCAGAAAGCGTCCAGGTGTTTGAAATATGATAAAGCAGCTGTTTACAAACTTTAACGGCATTTGGGCCACTTGATTTAAGAAGTGTTACTTTTTTATCAATAAGCGCATCAAGTTTATCAAGAGGTACTGATTCATTTACAAGTCTGAATTTTTCAGCCTGCGTGCCGTTTATACGCTCACCACTTAACATAAGTTCGCGGGCACCAACTTCCCCAATACGTTTTACAACATAAGGTGCTATGCACGCGGGAACCACACCAATTTTAACTTCGCTTAAAGAAAATACAGTGTCATCTGCTGCAAAGGCCATATCGTGCGCAGATACTAAACCAGTACCCCCACCAATCACGGCGCCATGCGCCCTGGCTATTGTTGGCTTTGGACAGGAATAAATTGCATACATGCATTTTGCAATATCAAGGCTTTCATCAAGATTATCTTCAAAAGAATATTTTGCAACATCACGCATCCAATTAAGGTCGGCACCAGAACAAAGTGCTTTTCCTTCACCACGCATAACAATCACGCGGACTTCTTTTTCTGTTGAAAGTCTTGTATACGCGTCTGTGATTTCTTTAATCATTGTGTTGTTAAAAGCGTTCCTGACCTCTGGGCGGTTAAGAATTACGCTTGCAACGTTATCTTTATATTTAACTTTAATTGTTTCATAATTTTTAAATTCTTGATTTAAAGACATGTATTAAAACTCCTATCCTACATTCTGAAAATTCCGTATTCGGTTTCCTTAAATGGTTTATTAAGTGACATGGAAATAGAAAGTCCAAGCACGTTTCTTGTATCGGTTGGTAAAATAATTCCGTCATCCCAAAGGCGCGAAGTGCTGTAATATGGTGAGCCCTCACATTCATACTTATCAAGAATTTCTTTGGTCATTTTTTGTTTTTCCACCGGGTCAAGCGTTTTACCCATAGCTACAAGCGCTTCTTCTTTTACGGTTACTAAAACGTTTGCAGCCTCAGCCCCACCCATTACCGAAATCCTGGCATTTGGCCACATAAATAAAAGTCTTGCATCATAAGCGCGCCCACACATTGCATAGTTTCCTGCGCCATATGAGCCACCAAAAATTACAGTAAATTTTGGAACGCGTGCACAACTTACTGCGTGAACTAACTTTGCACCATCGCGTGCAATGCCACCGTGCTCATACTGTTTACCAACAATAAAGCCCGTGATGTTTTGCAAAAAAACAAGTGGAATTTGGCGTGAAGTGCAAAGTTCAATAAAGTGTGCGCCCTTAAGTGATGTTTCAGAAAATAAAACACCATTACTAGCAAGAATCCCCACTGGATACCCCATAATATGCGCAAACCCACAAACTATGGTTGGTGCGTAGCGCGCCTTGAATTCATGAAAGCGCGAGCCATCAACAATACGTGCAATTACTTCCTTGGCGTCAATTGGTTTTTTTAAATCCTGGGGGATTATTCCTAAAAGTTCTTCGGGGTTGTAGCGTGGATCTTCAATTGGCATTAAATCAAGTTTTTGTTTGTTTGTGGGCCTAAGTGTTTGAACAATGTCCCTGCAAATTTGAATTGCGTGATCGTCGTTTTCTGCAAAATGATCGGCCACTCCTGAAATACGTGTATGCACATCGGCACCACCTAAATCCTCTGCACTTACAACTTCACCTGTTGCGGCCTTAACAAGTGGCGGGCCACCAATGAAAATTGTCCCCTGGTTTTTAACTATAATTGCCTCATCACTCATTGCAGGAACATACGCACCACCCGCTGTGCACGAACCCATTACAATTGAAATTTGAGGAATTTTTTTTGAAGATAAAACAGCCTGATTGTAAAATATTCTGCCAAAATCTGTTTTATCTGCAAACACATCGGCCTGGTTTGGTAAAAATATTCCACCAGAATCAACCATGTAAATACATGGAAGATAATTTTCTAAAGCAATTTCCTGCGCGCGAATATGTTTTTTAATTGTTTCGCGAATGTAAGTGCCGCCTTTTACAGTTGCGTCGTTTGCAACAATCATAACTTCTTTGCCGTGAATGACACCAATCCCAGTTACTACACCTGCAGATGGAAACTGGTTTTTATACTGATCAAAAGCTGCAAGTGTGTTTAATTCTAAAAACGCCGTGCCAGGATCTATTAAAAGCTCAATGCGCTCTCTTGCTAAGCGCTTGCCCGGTTTTTTTTTTTTTTCAACCGCCGATTCTGAACCATGTGCTTTGACAATGTGCAACTTTTCTGTGTACTCAGAAATTATACGGTTCATGTCGGTTTGATTTTTTTTAAAATCCGCTGACGCGGTCGATACTTTTGATTGAATTACTGGCACTTTTACCCCCTAATTGACTGAAAAACGATGCTTTTTTTTACCATAATAAATTGTAAAAAAGTAGCTGAATTGAATTGGTGTGGTGCGCAAGTTTGCGGAATACAGGGTGTTTTATGGGGTCCTACAATACAATAAATGGATAGATCCAACTTGCCTGAATCTATATTCATATTGACTTCCTATAACGAGACGCCCCAAAGCAAAACACAATAAGTGTGAGTTACTATTTAGGATATTTGTATTTATACGCTCTATTTTTGAGCGCTTTAGGGTACTAATAGCAATAAATGCAGATAGACAAATTAATATGCTACTTCAAATTATCATGATATATTGATTAATATGTACAAACGATCAATTCGAATCCAGACCGGAATTAAAGAATCCTTCTTTTTGTGGGGTTCACGTCAAACAGGCAAGTCAACTTTACTGAAAAAGTTATTTTCACACGCTGTGTGGATTGATTTGTTAAAAGCAGATGAGTTTCGCAGATATCTTGACCATCCAGAATACTTAAGAACTGAACTAATAAAAGACAAAGAAAAAAAAATTGTAATTATTGATGAAATACAAAAAATACCATTACTTTTAGACGAGGTCCATTGGTTAATAGAAAATAAAAACACTGTTTTTGGTTTATGTGGATCAAGCGCCAGAAAACTAAAAAGGGGACACGCAAACCTTTTGGGAGGCAGGGCGATTAGATATGAACTGTTTGGGTTAACGGCTAAGGAACTAGGAACAGATTTTGATCTGAATTTAATGCTAAATAATGGATATTTACCAAGACACTATATGAGCAAAAGCCCATTTAAGTTATTAAGGTCATATGTGTCTGATTATTTGAAAGAAGAAATTGCTGCGGAAGGATTAGTTAGGAATTTGCCGGCATTTTCAAGTTTTTTAGATATTGCATCACTTTCAGATACAGAATTGGTTAATTTTTCAAATATTGCCAGAGATTGTGGTGTTTCAAGTCATTCCATAAAAGAATATTTTCAGATTTTAGAAGATACGCTTCTTAGCAGGTGGCTTCCATCCTTCAGAAAACGCCCCAAAAGGCGTGTTATAAATGCACCTAAATTTTATTTTTCTGATGTAGGTATAGTGAATTTTTTATCAAAAAGAAAAGGCCTGGAACCGGGCTCCCCCCTTTATGGAAAAGCATTTGAAAATTGGGTTTTTCATGAACTTACGGCTTACAATGAGTATTCAGAAAATTATTATGATTTAAGTTATTGGCGCCTTGCAAGTGGAATTGAAGTAGACTTTATTGTTGGCGATATGGAAATTGCTATTGAGGCTAAGGCTACAAAAAAAATTACATCTGATCATGTAAGGAATCTAAAAAATTTACGAATTGATCATCCAAATGTTAAACATCTTGTGATTGTTTGTTTGGAAACAAAGGAAAGAATTACAAGTGACGGAATTTTAATTTTGCCATATAAAAATTTCATTAAAAGACTGTGGAATAATTTTGATTTTAAGCTTTAGTTTAGGAAACTTTGATGTTTTCTTATTTACATTAAGCAGGTTTTCACCTAAATTCAGCTTGAAACAAATTGTATAACATATCCGGCATAATTTTATTTATTTAAGCACAGGTGATGCATTGCGCGATAGATGGCTTGCCGGTCACTTTTTTTGGGGGTAAATATGAATTTTGGCTTAACAGAAGATCAAAAACTTTTAAGAGAAACTGTTCGCAACTTTGCTGAAAAAGAAATCAGGCCACGCGCCCCGGAGCTTGATGAGAAAGAAGAATTCTCAATTAGCTTAACCGCCAAGATGGGCGATATGGGGCTTTTTGGTATAACAATACCTACCGAATATGGCGGCCAGGGAATGGATTACCTTTCTTACATTATTGCAGTTGAAGAAATAGCAAGAGTTGATGGCTCACAAGCCGCTACAGTTGCGGCACACAATTCACTTGGTGTAGGCCCACTGTATTATTTTGGTTCGGAGGAACAACGTAAAAAATATATCCCTGCCCTTTGCACAGGTGAGGGTGTTTGGGGTTTCGGTTTAACAGAACCCAATGCAGGTTCAGATTCAAGGGGTAGTAAAACTACGGCCAAGCAGGTTGCAAACAACTGGGAAATTAACGGCTCCAAGATTTTTATCACTAATGGCTCGTGCCCAATAAGTTTAGGCGTAACAGTACAGGCCGTAACGGGTAAAACCGATAAAGGTACGCCTGAATTTACCTGCTTCATTGTTGATAAGGGTACTAAGGGTTTTACAACAAAAACCATGCATAAAAAATTAATGTGGCGCGCTTCTGATACGGCAGAACTTTATTTTGAGGACTGCAAAGTTCCACTTTCAAATCAACTTGGAAAACGCGGCGATGGCTCAAAACAAATGCTAGAAACACTTGATTCTGGTCGATTAAGTATTGGTGCCATGGGCCTTGGGTGCGCGCAAGGTGCGTTTGAGCTTGCATTAAAATACGCCAATGAAAGAAAACAATTTGGAAAACCAATTTCAAAGTTCCAGGTAAATGCTTTTAAGCTTGCTGATATGGCAACAAAGATTGAAGCCGCAAGAAATTTGCTTTATAAAGCGTGCCGCCTTCGTGATGCCAAAGAGCCTTTTGCAAAAGAAGCCGCAATGGCAAAACTATATTGTTCTGAAGTGGCGCAAGAAGTTGCAAACGAAGCCGTACAACTTCACGGTGGTTATGGCCTTATGAAAGAATACGAAATTGAACGTTTCTTTAGGGACCAGCGCCTGCTTCAAATTGGAGAGGGCACTAGTGAAATTCAGCGCCTTGTAATTTCAAGACATATTGGGTGTTAGAATAACGAGGCTGAAACTGCCAGGTATTGTTAGTCCATACTCGTGGGCAGTTATTAAACTATATACGACAGGATTTATACAGGGCCTTAATAAAATCTGAAATATTTTCGTCCGTCTTACAGCCAGTATATGTTTTTGGTGTTTTTGAAAGATTATTATAGATTGCCACAAAATCACGACAATTATCTTTATTCTTTTTGTTTGAAAACATTTTCCAGTCGATGTTTTTAATCGGGTTTTCCTTTAAT
>CAZQUK010000161.1:0-8178 GCA_964596435.1 uncultured Oligoflexia bacterium | reverse complement strand
AATAAAAATTTGACTTACTACGTTATGGTGTGCAAAAAGTGGTATTAATAAATTTCTTATTATCTGGGAGAGCCGCAAAATATGTTTTTTATTATTTCAAATCTTACCCAAACAATAAAATCTTCAATTAAATTTCAAATATTCTTTTTTTTAATTATTCTTTTTTTCCCATTAAAAAGTTTTTCAAATGAAGTTGAAAACTATCTTAAATCTGAACTCCCTAAGCCCTCAGGTTTTGTAATTGAAACACACGATGCAGTGATCAAGGGTCTACGATACGCAAATCCGGGAGGGCAGCCTGTGGTTCTTTTCCACGGCTTTGATGGAAACTCAAGGTCATGGAAGGATGTTGGTTATTTTTTATACAGAAACGGTTTTGATGTATGGATGCCAAATTTTAGGGGTCACGGCAAAGGCGACCACAGATCATATGTGAAATATTCTAAAAAAGACTCATATACACTTAGGAAAATTTTCACTGTTGATGCCCCGGCAATAATTGATTTCGTACATAGTAAGACCGGTCAAAAAATGCACATTATGGGGCACTCAATGGGCGGCATGACCGTTAAAGCGTATGCTGCTGGAGTTTCAAACGACATATTCGGGCACCTTGTTGCTGATGAGGACCTTGCGCTAGATAGAGAAGCCACAAGAATAATAAGTATTGTGGCAATAGGTGCACCTCATAATTTCAAAAAAATGCCGCTTTTTATTTCTGCAATGGCTAAACTTTTTTATCCCATATTTAAGGATCTAAACGTCAACATTGACCTCCCAACTTTAGGCGATGAAAGGGCCCCCACTCTTCCCGATAAAAAAGGAGTTAGAGAGTTTTTTAAAAGATTATCCATTAAGCATGCCCATCCAATAATCAGGGGTCTTTTTCCGAAATGGGCGGGACTCATAGAGAATATTGACCCCGATGAGGTTGTGCCTCTTGCTGAAAAAGGGTCCTCAAAGATCCCACTTCAGTTACTTATCGATTTTGGAAGTCTCGTTTACAATAAAAACTATGTGCTTGATGGACTGGATTTATCAAAACTTCAGGATAAAATCTGGGTGAGATCACTATTAATTGGCGGCTCACACGATGGTCTTGCTCCTGCAAAAGATGTCAAAGAGGACGGTTACCGTTTTCTTGTAGCCAGAGAAGCAAACCCGCTCCTTAAAGACGTTGAACACAAATCAGTAATACTTCAAAAAACCAGTCATATTGATTTAATTATTGGAAAAATGGCCGTTAAAAAAATTGGTAGTCTTATCCTAGGCTTTATATCTCCTAAAAGAAGCATAAAAGATTCAACCCCTCCACCTTTAGATGTGTTTTTAAGCGGAAAATGTAGGGGCGTTTTTATGATGGGTATGTGATTATTAATTCAACCCGAGAATGTACTGACTTTTAAATAACCCCACTAAATTCAAGCCACCGATTAATACCAATTCCAAAAAATAAATGTGCAGTTATTGAGCGCAACAATTGGAATATTAGATGAAAATATTAGGACAAAAGCATAATTTATTTTTGTAATTGGTATAATTAAGCTTATAACTGCATCAAACTACATTGAACATCTGGGGTTTTGACCCTGTGATTTTGCCTGATTGTATTTTGCTACAGCGCCTGGCATATTTGACCTAAGTTCATTTATCCTTGTTTCGTGCGACGGATGTGTGGAGAGCCACTCGGGTGGTGCGCCACCACCTGCGGCAGACATATTTTCCCACAGCTTTACACTTTCTGCTGGATCAAATCCCGCTCTACTCATAAGGTCAAGCCCAATAATATCTGATTCACTTTCGTGTTCACGACTAAACTTAAGCATTCCAACCTGTGTGCCGGCCCCAAGTCCTGCCATAATTAATTGTGTTGAAGATTGCGAAGCATTGCCTTTTATAAATGATTCTATAATTGAAAGCCCACCTTGAGCGGCAATTCCCTGAGAAACCCTTTCGTTGCCATGTTTTGCCATTACATGTCCGACTTCATGACCCAAAACAGCTGCCAGTTGATCCGGCGTTTTTGCAACCTTAAGTATGCCAGTGTGAACCCCAATTTTTCCGCCAGGAAGTGCAAAAGCATTTGCAGTGTCATCCTGGAAAACAACAATCTCCCAATTATCAACATCAAGCTGACCTTTTGCAGCCTCAGTAATTGGAACAGCAACACAACGAACATATTGATTTATTGAACTGCTATTGTTTGTTGGTCTTTCACTTTTCATTTGAGAAAAAGCCGTAGCCCCCATGGCGTTAAGCTGGGAATCAGGTATTAACATTAACTGCCGTCTGCCCATTGGCGAGGTCGAACAGGCCGTGATAAAAAATAATGATAAAGCAATAGAAACTGTAAAACACAAGCCACTTTTACGCATAACACCCCTCCCACGAATAATACAAAAACAGCAATAATTACAGCATGTTCAATGATTTTAGTAAAGTAATATCTAAGTTGTTTACTTAAATGGCTTCAACGCTTTTTACTTCTGGAATCTTCTCTTTAAGGTGTCTTTCCACACCCATTTTAAGTGTCATTTGCGCGCCTGGGCAACAAGCACATGCCCCTTGAAGTTGCACATAAACAATACCATTTTCAAACTTTTTAAAAGAAATATTACCGCCATCTTGTGCCAAAGCTGGACGAATTTCCTTTTCTATTACATTCTCAATTTTTGCAATAACCGATGCGTTGTCCATATTATCCTCCATACTTTCCAAAGATTTTTTAGCTCAGCCAAGCATATTCCGCAATGCAGAAATAAATAAATTTTCAAATCTCTACATTTATTCTGTCCAAGTTGTTAGAATAAGAAGTAAGCACATAGGCGGCATTTTATGTATTCGAAAACATTAGCAACATTCATAGTATTTTTCTTCCTTATCTGCCAAAAAACATTTTGGGCCGCTAACGCTGACTGGCCGGGTGGGGCCGAATATTTAAGAACCGAAGGCTCTTTTTTATTCTTCAAATTACCAGGAGACGCAAACGTACACATAAGCATGGATACAGGGCTTAAAAATCTGAAATGGATTCAAAAAATTAACGCAACTGAACCTGGTACAAAACCGTACTTTGTGGTTTCTGGCAACCTTTGTGAAAATTGTTTAAGTAATGAAAAATCAATTTTTATTTTTAGAGCTGCTGAGAAAAACCCGGCCTCATTTATTTATCCAGGTCTTATTAGGGATTACAACACAAAAAGTTTAATTTTTTCATCGCGCGCATTTGCGGGTAATTGCCTACCCGGCCGCAGTGGTTCGTTAGTTGTTTTTCAACACGAAAAACTTCCAAGAATGCGCTACTTGCAACCAAGCGTAATTGTTGTTGAGGCAAAGCGCGACAGACTACACGAAAAACTATATATAAAAAACAAACCGCAGTTAAATACTGTAATTCAACAGGTAAAAAGAAAACAATGTGTTGAAATACGCGGGTTTTTGCGGTTCACGCAAAAAGAGTTACCACTGCTCAGGCTCACATCCGGCCACCCTAAAAATACGAGCGAAAAATAATAGACATATAATTGTTGCCAATTTATAAGCTTTTTTATGGAAAACAATAAAAAGCAAAGTGGAACACTTAGTGTTGAGCGTGAGAATGGTAAAAAAATGATACAGGACGCAAAGCTTGTTCGTTTTGAAAATCGCACGCAGGTCAGAAAATATACCGTTGAATTTAGCTGCCCAGAATTCACATGTCTTTGCCCAATGTCGGGGTTTCCTGATTTTGCAACAATTAACATTCATTATGTTCCTGATAAATGGTGTGTTGAGCTAAAAAGTCTGAAGCTCTATATTAACCAGTTCAGAAACCGTGAAGTCTTCCACGAAGATGTTGTTAACATTATCCTTGATGACCTTGTTAATCTGCTTGATCCGTATTCAATTGATGTCGCGGGTGACTTTAACGTCAGAGGAAACATTAAAACCGTAGTTAAAGCTAATCATATTAAATAATCTAATAACTCTTAACACTCACTAATAGGCCAGCCAATTCAAATAACCTACTTCTTTTTTTGCAGATTAGGGACTTTAGAACTCCGGTGTGACGCAAAATCAAATATTATTTCATCTTTGGCAATATACCCAAGAACCTTTCTAATTGTTTTTTCCTGAAACATAGGGTCATTAATCAAAGCATCTCTTTCTTTTTCTAGCATTTCGAGATTTGCTTCAATGGTCTCAATTTCTTTTTGTTTTGAATCTAGAAGCGAATTTAATTCCCAGGCCTGAAGCAAACCGGGAGAGCTTACATATTTTGTAAAAAACCCCGACATGAAAACAAACCAAACGCCAAACACAAGAACCCAAAAATAAAACGACTTATAAAATTGCTTCTGCACACGACTCATACAAACATGAGTCTACTGTAATTTCTAAAATATGTCTAATCTTGCCGGCGGGCTTAGTATTATGCGCCTGATATTACAGAGCGTCCCAAAAAGCGCGCCTTACTGCCCAAAACCTCTTCAATACGAATAAGCTGGTTATATTTGCAGATCCTGTCTGTGCGACTAAGGGAGCCTGTCTTAATCTGCCCGGCTTCTGTTCCAACAGCGAAATCTGCAATAAAAGAATCCTCTGTTTCACCACTTCTGTGAGAAATGACTGAAGTATATTTTGCTTTTTTGGCCAGATTAATCGTATCAAGAGTTTCAGTAACAGATCCTATTTGATTTAGTTTAATCAAAATTGAATTTGCAACATTAAGCTCAATACCTTTTTGTAGAAATTGTTTATTTGTAACAAAAAGGTCATCACCAACAAACTGACATTTACCTCCGAGTCTCTTTGTTGCCTGGCTCCATCCTTCCCAGTCATTCTCTGCTAATGCATCCTCTAAAGATATTATTGGATATTTTCCAATAATCTTTTCGTAATAATCAATCATTTCAGAAACGGATACTGTTTTTCCCTCAAAATTATATTTACCAGGAGATGCTAAAAATTCACTGGCAGCAGCATCAAGTGCTAGTGATATCTGTTTGCCTGGTTCGTAGCCAGCAGCCTCAATTGCGCCTACTATGGTTTGCAATGCCTGATCGTGTGGCCCGTTGCCTTCAAACACCGGTGCAAAACCACCTTCATCACCAACATTTGTTGATAAACCTTTTTTCTTTAACGCTTTTTTTAGAGCATGAAAAACTTCAACGCCTGCCCTTAGGGCATCTGAAAATCTTGTAAAACCATGTGGAAGAATCATGAATTCTTGAATATCAAGCGAATTATCCGCATGTTTTCCACCATTAACTATGTTCATCATAGGAACAGGAAGTGTTCTTCCTTCAGTTTTTGCAAGTCCAGCAATGTAATCAATAAGTGATTTATTTTGAAGTTTTGCCTCGGCCCTTGCATACGCCATTGAAACACCAAGGATTGCATTTGCCCCAAGTCTTGCTTTGTTATGAGTTCCATCCATTTTACAAAGCTCACGATCAAACGCTTCCTGGTTCTCCACACTGCGCCCTGTGTATGCTTTTGCGATTTCAGCATTAACGTTAGAAACGGCCTTTGAGACTCCTTTTCCAAGATATCTTTTATTATCGCCATCTCTAAGTTCAATAGCTTCAGCTTCACCAGTTGATGCGCCAGATGGAACAGCGGCACGACCAAAAATTGAATGAGTTGTACCTTCAAGTTCAATATCAACTTCCACAGTTGGGGTTCCACGTGAATCCAAAATTTCTCTTGCATGAATACTTTTAATTTTTCCCATTTTAACGCTCCTTGTTTAAGGTTTTTATTGTTTAACTTTAGATAAAACTTCTATCACATAGATTAATCCACACGGAGGTCACAAAATCAATACAAGAATGTTGCATAAAAATAATTTACTAAGTCATTTGCTAGGCTACTATTAACGCACCCAAGTGGAAAAAACGGCGCATTATAAAAATATAGATGTTTTGTTTATGCTGCTTTACGCTGGCGCTTAATATACTCCAAATACCATTCAGGAGGCGCAAACTGGGTGCGATCAAATGGCAGACGGTTTATTTCAATTTCACGCATAAAAAGCGGTATATTGCCTGTAGAAATCATTTCACCAACAATTGAGCCCTCGGGTGTTCTGCCTTTTTGAAAAAACACAAAAAGATCTCTTATCTGGTAGCGTCCCCTTTCATCAATATCGGGCACTACTTCCGTTATATGCGTTATTTTTCTGCTGCCGTCTGACATTCTTTTTGTTTGTACAATTAAATGTATTGCTGCAGCAACCTGACGTCTTAATGCTACCTCTGGAACTGATGTCTCACCCATCATTGCTAATGTTTCAAGTCTTATCATTGCATCAATTGGCGTATTGGCATGCACGGTACCCATAGAACCACTGTGGCCGGTATTCATGGCGTTAATAAGATCAAGGGCTGCAGAATCTCTAACCTCACCGACAACAATTCTATCTGGTCTTAAACGTAAAGATGCGCGCAGTAAATCCCTGATTTTAACTTCACCCTCACCTTCAACATTTCCTGCTTTTGTTTCAAAATATACAACATGATCTGTTTTAATTTTTAACTCAGAGGAATCTTCAATTATCAATAGCCGCTGATTGCCGGGAATTCTTGATCCAAGAACATTTAGAACTGTTGTTTTACCTGAACCTGTACCACCTGAAACAATAATATTCTTGCCCAGAAAAATACAGACATCAAGAAATCTGGCCGCAAGTTTTGAAATTGTACCTTTATTGATAAGGTCCAAAAACGTCGGTTTTGATTTTGAAAATTTACGAATAGAAATAGTCGTACCGTTCCTGGCACAAGGAGGAATAATAACCGCAATTCTACTTCCATCAGGAAGCCTGGCATCTAGTATTGGATGTTCAGCATCCATTTTTCTGCCAACAAATTGTGCAATATTTCTGGCTGCCGCTTGAAGCGCCTGTTCATCAAGAAAAGTTGCTTCGGTTCGTGACAATATCCCAGCTTTTTCTATAAATATTTCTTTTGGTCCGTTAATGAGCACTTCAGAAACACTATCGTCATCAAGATACTCTTTTACAGGTGCCAAAAAAGTACTAACGGAATCTTCAAAAACGCCCACTTATTTATTTTCCTCTAAAGTTTCTGTTTTAACTTCGTCTTTTAGTTCTGCTTGATTGGGATATTCCGGTTGTGGAATATTGCTTGTGAGATCCTTAACAACAAGTGTTCCTTCCATTCCGTTTACAGGACAATAGAATCTGTACATGCCAGGATCTTTTGGTGTAAAAGTAATTTCAGAAATCGACTTTGCACGAACCTGCTTTCTTATTCTAAAATCGTCCATCATAATGCAAAGAGAATTTTCTGAAGCACCTGTTACATAAAGTCTAACGGGAATGTCTTTTACAACAAAAAGTGTTTTGGGAAAATACCCAAGATCTCCCGCAATAAGTGAAATTTCCTGAATGCCTTTACCTTGTACAATTTTTGCAATCTTTGATGAAATTTTGGGTTTGTTAGTGTCTGCACTTGCAGGTGCGCGATTATAAGATGTGTAAGCAGAATCAGAAAGATCAACAGGATAGCCCGAATCAATTCCAAAATTGTTACCCTTTGCAGGTTCTCCAAAATGAGATTCAATTTTATCAGGGTCCTCTTTTACATTTGGAACCGCAACAAGTTCTGTTCTTGCAATTGCGGGAACACTAATTAACAGACCTAAAAAAACCAACCATAGTTTTTGTGTAGTCATGGATACACCCTCCTCACATGCTTATCGTATAACGCGCTTAAAATATTGAGGTTTTTTGTGCTACTTATGGGTCAATACGCAACACGACGGTCAATACGCAATACGTGGCGCCAAAGAGTTTTAGTGTGATTTACAATATATGCGCCTTGAGGCGTATTAGCTGAGTGTTTAGGTCTTGTATCTTTATGTTCCATTTAACTGCATAAATACTAAACTCGAACGCTCAACAATATTTCGGATTCACACAAAGTTGGCCACAGGTGTAAAACCGTAAAAATGGCAACCCCAGACCCAGACTCTCTCTGTTTGCCCGTTTACCACGTGAGCGATGTGAATTTATCAAAAAGACCCTGTTAATCTTTTTGATCAAAGTGCTTGCACAAGGGGGTTCGTTTTTTGGTCCTTTCAAAGCTTACGCTGCCCAAGAGCAATATACAGAGCATAATTTTTAGAATCCTGATCCTGGTCAGTATCAAGATAAGCCTCGCTCTTATAATC
>CAZQUK010000160.1:1213-8179 GCA_964596435.1 uncultured Oligoflexia bacterium | reverse complement strand
TAAAAGAATTTTTTGATCTGACGAAACTGTTAGTAACAACTGAACAAGTCAAGTTCGCAGCCTGATTCTCTATGGTTCTTTTGAGTTACCTTTTCTAATGAGGCAATACGTCCCCGCTCCTGCCCTCGATGCTCCAGAATCGCCTAACTGTTAAAAAAAAAACAAAACCGTGTCCAGTTTTTAATTTGGTAGAGCCACCGGGAATTGAACCCAGAACTGCTGTTTAGGAAACAGCTATTATATCCATTTAACTATGGCTCCACAAAAAAAGCTATAACACATAAGTAGTAATTAATCTTCCTGTGTGTTTGGATTTAATGCCTCAGCAAGCGCTGCACCAACTCTATCTTGTGCCTCTCTTGCCTGAAAAGTATTGCTAACAGGTGACCTGCTTAGAACAACAAAAGGAACATACTGCCTAATTCTTTGTCCTTCATCAAGCTGTGGTACATAACCCGAAAGGTTTGATACCCCGCTTAAAGTTCCAGTTTTTGCCCTTAAAACGTTTTCAGCGGCAGTACCCTGCATTCTGTACCTTAAAGTTCCATCAACTCCTGCAATAGGAAGTGCGTCCCAAATCACACTAAAATCCTCGTCCGCTTTAAGATCATCAAGCAGGGCCATCACAGAGCGAGTTGTAACACTATTGTTTCTTGAAAGGCCCGACCCATCATAAATGCGGGTTTCGTTTGCGAAAAAACCGGGCTGTGGTCTTACATTCACGTTTATTGCAGCCTCAACACCAATGGTTCTTATAAAATCATTAAGCGCACTTTGCGCAGCACCAAGAAGGTCCATATTTCTGGGGCCGTGTTCTTCTCCAATAATTCTAAGCAAGGTCTCACCGTTGTGATTTATGCTCTTTTTTAGAAAAGGTATAAGAATTTCTTTTGTTTCAGGTGAGTGGAACCTAAGTCCATGACTTTTTGAAATTTCAATGTTTGTACTACCCGCTTTTTTGTGCTCAATGCCCGCGTTTTTTAGCGCAATTTTAAAAAGGTTCTCAGCCCAGGTTCTGGAATCATAAACGGGCAGATATATAGTGGTACTTCTTGAAATTGTCCCCGTTACCAGCCATTGGAAGCGGGGATTATTAGTAAGTCTTTCCACCCGTATTAGTGTTCGTGAACTGCGCTTAAGTGAAAGACTGACGCGTTCCGGTACACCTGGCTCAACCCATGCCCCTTTTGTTGTTGATGATATATTGAAAGATGCACAATTTATTTGAATGTTAAAAGCACCAGCAGGTGACCCGTAGCATTTCGTTCTGTCCTCATCCATCCAACCTTGTGGTTCCTGCCATGTGTTCCACCTTGTGTCGCCTGCTACAACTTCTATGGGGCCATAAATAGTTTTCACACCACGCTCTGTAAGTTCCTTTGCAAAGCGTTCAAGTCTTGATATTGCGGTCTCACCATACTCGCTCATGCCCCAGGTGGGATCGCCGTTTCCAATAAGTCTTAGGTTTGTAATTTTGCCCTCTTGTCCTTTAACATCTGTCCACTCAAGATTAGTTGGGATCCGGTAATCTGGTCCTAAAAAATAGAGTGCCGCAGCTGCCGTAAAAAGCTTGGTGTTTGAGGCCGGAATAAATTCGTGGGTAAGATTCCTTTCATAAGGTGAGCGCCCTAATATCTGAACACCAAAATTAATATTTGAGTTTCCGTTAGGGTCAAGAAGTTCATCCCACGCAGTAGTAAGCGACGTCGCATCTGAAAGCGGAAAGCTCAACACAACATCGTTCCTACTTTCAGAAAAACTTTTAATGTTTGTCCGGACGCTTGCAAAAATTTGTTTATTTAAAAATAAACCCAAAATAATTAACAAAAATAAAATTTTACGTTTCAAATTTAAAACCCCCAATATATTTAATTTGCATCATACTATTAACTTTTTTTATACATATTTCAATGAACTCTAGATAAAGTTTCAAAAAAATATTAAATAGGATGGACTATCTGGTATGGTGTCAAACGTGGGGTTTGTATAAATGGAAATTATCCAAAGGCGTGTTTTTATTTCAGGCAGGGTTCAGGGGGTTGCATTTCGCTACGCAACAAGGTTTGAAGCAAAAAAATATTTGAGCATTAAAGGTTTCGTGAGGAATTTACCTGATGGGAGGGTTGAGGCCCTCTTTTGTGGCCCGCAACGTACTGTTTTGGCGCTAATAGAATGGTGTAAAGAAGGACCCTCTATGGCCAGAGTAAGCAATGTCCAGGTTATTAATGAGACTCCTGACGCACTGCTGGGTGAAGTTTTTGAAATTCGGTCCTAAAAAGTGACTTATAATCAAAAAAAGTCAAAATAATTAATAAAATATAAGGTTTTAGATTAATATTTCTTGCAAAATACCGAAGATCTCTTTAGCCTCATAAGTAAGGGATAACAAAGGAGTTTAATAACATGACTAAGGCGGATTTAATTCAAATCATTTCTGAGAAAGCAAACCTTCAAAATAAACAAGCAGAATTAGTTGTTAACATGGTTTTTGATTTAATGAGCGATGCACTTAAACGTGACGATAGAATTGAGATTCGCGGATTTGGTTCTTTTGTTAATAGAACTTATGAAAGTTATCAGGGACGTAATCCAAAAACTGGACAGGTTGTAAACGTTCCACCCAAGAGAGTTCCTTTTTTCAAAGTTGGTAAGGAACTAAAAGAAATGGTCGATAGGCAAAAATAGCTTTTCTTCTCTGATTAATATTAAAAAAATATTGTATCGTTTGCGGTTATGCGAGCCAGGTTTTTTGCACCCATGCAATTATAAAAAATCCTAAAGCGATCAGGATTCTGTATGTAGCGTAATTTCCAAATCCTTTATGGTTTTGCATTTGTTTAATAAAAGCACCAAGAAAGAGTAAACTTGCAAGTGTACTAACCAAAAGAGTTACACTAAAATTTAGCCAGCTTATACCTTCTTGTGGCGAAGAGTTTGAAAATGAAAAACCCTGAAATAGAAAAATTATTTGTGTTAGTAAAATTGGAAAAGCCGCAAAAAAAGCATATTTAGCAGCAGCCTCGGGTTTGTAGCCCCTTATTCTTGTGGCAATTAGTGCACCCAGAAGAAGCCCCGCCCCTGGAATTAAAATTAATAATTGGAAAACGCCAACCCAAAGCGCGTCCCATGCATTCCAGTCCACCATGGATTTATTTTTTTTACAAAATCTATCTATCCACCAAAGAGGTATGCCACAAACAAAAAGACTTATTGCGAGTGTTAGTGGCACGTTGAGCATGCTTGCTGGTTTGAATGGTAAATAATCTGCAAACATAATCCAGAGCCAGTAGGGTAGTGTGCTTAGTAAAATAAAAAATGGTAAAACTTCATCAAGAGTTTGTGGCCGTTTTCTTGAAATAAGGACCTGTAAAAAAGATGAAATTAAACTTGCAAAGTCGTGACGAAAATATAAAAAAATTGCATGAAGCACCCCAAGTTGTAGGGCTCCTAAAAAAATACCACTTGGCATGGGCCACTCCAAAATGTGCGACAGTATTTCACGATGAGCTTCCGGGCTTATGGGAAGAAAACTCGAAAAGGCATTTATTATTGCATAAGCTATACCCTGAAAAATACTCATACTGGATAGGTTACCTATGTTTTTTAAGTTCTGCAAAGAATACGATATGTTGAGAGTGTTTTTTTTGGCCACCTCAAACTGCCTATTAACTGTCAAAGACCAAGCGAGTGTATGAATCAAAATAATGTTTGTGTTATTATACAGTTTTTTTAATAAACACAAAAACTGCCCCTTCAAAACAAGATAATATACTAATGTTATTAATAAATAATGCCTCTTATACACTCGCTCATGGGCCTGCTTGGGATTGTTAAGAGCAAACACAATAAATTTTCAAAAACCATATAACTATTTAATATTAAATATATAATGCGTTGCATATTTATTTTCGCAACCAGTCAATTTTTTTGCGCCATATGCCGATGAGCGTCATATGAGAAATAATACCCACCACCTTAAACAGGCATTTGGTTGTTTATTGATTCTAGCCCTTGTTCCTGCATTCATACTTGAGGCCCAAGGCGCCGGTAAAAAACGAAAAAAACCTAATACAGGCACCGTTTCCCAGATCTCCCAGCCCACATATAATATGCCAAGCCCCGTAAGACGGGTGGTGTTAAAAGATATTGGAACGAAACCGTTCCAACTACCCAACGGGTCCATGATTGATCTGTCTGCAGACTTAAATACTATGCTAAATACGTCAGTTACTGGTACCGCCGTGTTTTCACCAGCAGACCCAGGTTTTGAGGACCCGTGTGGAACCTGGATTGAAATCAGATCAGCAGTTTCAACTCTTGAATTAAACGTCCTTGAGATGGGAATCAGCTTTGGTTATTCGCCAGAAGGCTCAATAGATCAAGTGGTTACAGATTTAGATGGCAGCCTTGATGTTAGAATTGGCACTATTGCTATGGATTTCCATATTTATGAATGCGTTGAGGGCAGAGGGTGCCAGTCAAGAGGTGCCTCGACCGCTTCCCAGCAAACCACAGGGGTGGATCTTTCAGTTGAAATCGACTTTAACGATGTAACAACCGGCCCACATTTAATATATAACACACCGCTAGGTAGTGCACTTCGTAAGATTATGGTAAATGGTATGAAGGAGTTGGCAAATTCAGCAAGGCTGCATGAGTTGACTTGGAGGGCCAGTGTTCGTGAAGTTAATCTTGACGTTGGTTCAATTTGGTTTGATGCGGGCACTAAGGATCGCTTAAGACCAAATGAAAGGTTTGAAGTTTACGCTGTGCCTTCAGATGGAGTTTGTAGAGTTTATAAAAGAATCGCGCTAGTTCACACTGAGGACGTTAACACCGTTTCTAGTTATGCGATTATTGATCAGATTATGGATGGTGCCACAGTTGAAGAGGGCGATGTTGTTATGATTCGACAACTACCATATCCTGATTAATGTAAACAGTATAAGCTCTGAAAAATATTTGAGACTCAACAAGTAGGAGAGTGAAAAATAATGGGTTGGCCCTGTAAAGGCCGGCACCTTGGGTACGGTAAGCTTAAATTAAAAAATATAGTACTTATTCAAGGCATATCGCTTTTGTTATTTGCAATTGTTTTCTCTGCAGGTGCACAAGCGGCTGGTAAGAAAAAACCAAAAATAGAGCCAAAAATGGCTCAAAATACTGGTAAACGTGTTGTTGCGCTTGCTCCTGTTGATACAAGTCGCATTGAAATGCCGGATGGTGATATTAAAGAATTCGGCGGTAGTCCATTTTTACTAAGGCTCACAGGTATTTTAGAGCGAGAAGGCAAATTCATTCCAGCAGATCCACTTACAAATCGTTATTTATCTTTAAGGGACAACACTGAAAATTTATCAAAAAGTGAAGTTAGTGGGGGGGGGCTTGCGCCTGGCGCAAAGGCACCAAGCCGCACTGATGATGGCGACTGGGTTTGGCCCGGTTCCTATTATCCTGCGGCAACAGTAAGTATTAAAC
The DNA here is from genome assembly GCA_964596435.1 of uncultured Oligoflexia bacterium. Taxonomy (GTDB): domain Bacteria; phylum Bdellovibrionota; class UBA1018; order UBA1018; family CAZQUK01; genus CAZQUK01. Next base: position 2,701 of record CAZQUK010000160.1, on the reverse strand, counting down.
TTGAGGCCCTAAATTTTTTAAGTGGAGATAGGGGCGAGCGGTTTTATTATGGCTTTGATGAGGAATTTAAAACTCCATTTAACGATGGCACTGGGCTAATGCGCAACGAGTTTCCATTAAAAGAAGAAGGTGTTACTCCAAGCTGGTTTGGTCCACCATTTAAACCAAAAGGGCTTGGCCCGGCAAACACACACACTGGTCTTGATCTGAGTGAGTATTTCAACATTGATGTTCTAATTGCTTGGCTGAATTTAAAATACACCAACTACCATGTAAGTCTTCACATCAGGCAAGACATAGACGCGCCGCTAACCAACAAGCATTTTCACGATCTTATTAATGTTCATGGCAAAGGTTTTTTTTATGATTTTGCAGCGGGCTATATTGGGTATAGTGGGGCGATTAGATTTGGACGCCGCTATGCAATGGAAATTGCAATTAACAGGTCACTTGAGGGTGCGCTTGCGGCCATTCATAGGGGAATGGATGGACTGCCGTTAACCGGGCGCATTGATCATAAATTAAATGATGGAACACTTCTTCTTGGAACCGGTAAGGATTCAAAAATTCCAGTGGGTACCGTTTACGATGTTGTTGGTATTGGCGGTACAAAAATAATTACAACTGCATCAGTTTCAAGTGGTTCTGTTGGAAGACTTTATGAAGGCAGCCTTGATGATGTTGAAGGGGGATTTTTAATTATTGAATCCACTGTTACGGATAATACAAATGCGCCAAATGTAATGCTCACAGATGACGAAAGTGCGGTTGTAAAAGACTCAATAAAAACCTCAAGTTCTTCTTTAAGTAATGGCACGGAACTGCCCAGAAAGATTGAAACAATTAACCTTTCTACAAAGAACATAGAAAAGCCCAAATATGAAACTCTTCCTGGCGGTATAAACATATTAAGTAGGCTTGAAGCATTTTTAAAAAGCATACCTGAGACAGTTTTTTTACCATACAGGGTGTGGCGTTATTTTATGACCGATAGGGCTTACGGAAAACTTCGAGAAAAGGATGAAGGAAAATCTGTAACTGATTGGTTTTATTTGGCAAATGAAACACCATGGGCCAAGCAAATTGGACTCTCAAATGTGAACGCAATTAAGCAAAAATTTCAAGATACAGCTCCAATTGTTGCAGTGCTTGATACTGGGCTTGATTACATGCACTATGCTGTTCACGACGCTGTTTGGAAAAACCCAAGGCCCACTCTTTCAAACGACGCAGGTTATGGTTGGGATTTTATTGGTTCAGACAGTAGGGCATACGATGATAACTATCATGGCACACAGCTTACAAGTTCGCTTTTAGCAGTTTCAAATGTTGCAAGAATTTTACCTCTTAAGGTTTTTAACCCATGGGGTGTTACATCTTCTGCGGCTATTTATGCAGCGTTTAAATATGCTGTTGATAATGGTGCATCTATAATTGTATGTGGATGGGCCACAAAAAAATATTCTAAAGCCATAAAAATGGGCGTCC
>CAZQUK010000160.1:0-1203 GCA_964596435.1 uncultured Oligoflexia bacterium | reverse complement strand
GTCCAGTATGCAGCAAGTCATGAGGTGATAATTGTTGCTGCCGCAGGCGACGATGGAAAAAATATTGACGATGTGGCGTATTACCCAGCGTCATTTGCAAGAGAATTTGAAAACATACTTGTTGTAACAAGTGTTGATGAAAAGGATAATGTTGTTAAAAAAACCGAAAGTAGAATTAACGGTGGCACACCTCCTGCAAATTGGGGAAGTGAGACAGTACAGATAGCCGCACCGGGTTTTATGATGATGTTGCCAGCCCCGCCGCACAGATTTTTAAGGGGCACATCAACGGGGCTTGCCGCTGGCATGGTTGCAGGGGCCCTGGTTAGGTTAACTTTGACTGAGCCGTATTATTTGAAGCAGGATTTATGCAAAGTAAAAGAATGCCCAAAAGAGTGGATAGAGCGCTTACTAAATAAAGCTCATAAAGTGGATAAATTAGCGGGTAAAGTTAGCGGAGGACGGCGTCTTTGGGTTGAAAAATAGAAATTGGCAATTGATACTTGAAGTAAGAGTAATAATGGTAGTATACAAATTCACTCGTGCCTATATTAATAGGCGCATGCATGTCGTGGCTGGGTAGCTCAGGTGGTTAGAGCGGTGGATTCATAAACCACAGGTCGAGTGTTCAACTCACTCTCCAGCCACCAATAAATCCCTTGTAAAATTTAATAGTTGCCGGTGTTGTGGAAATGCCGTCCTGTATTATTTTTTCTTCTATTATTTCAGCAACGTGGTGGGTCTATGCGCCAGGTTTTAATAAACTCGCGCTAGATCCCGAAAAAAATCGAATTCACCCAGACAATCAAAGTAGGTGTTGAATACTAACCTTCTGTTCACCACGTATTTTTTGAGTGTACAGAAAATTTCAACCACACATTAATATGGTCTACCAATTGGATGAAATGGATGTAATAAATTTCTTGGTAGGACAGTAATATCAGAAAAAAGATGTGAGATCTTATTCCATTCGTTTTGTGCGTCTTCTGATTGTTTTGCGATTTCATTTATAATGTTTTGAGATTTTGAGATTTTCATGTTTAATAATTTGGATATTTTTTTTAATTTGATCTCTTTAGTGGGGGTTTTTAATAAATAATCAATTAATATTTTATCTTTTGTTCTTACGGCTCTAACAAATTTTGAGGCAAAATCGTGCATTAATTCAATTTTTGCATAATCAACGGTACTATTAAATAGTCG
>CAZQUK010000159.1:0-8192 GCA_964596435.1 uncultured Oligoflexia bacterium | reverse complement strand
CGTTAATATTTTTTAAATATGTTCGAGTAATATCCCTACCTTTTGCCGTAAAAATAGACTTTATTGTAGGTTCAAGACTTAGTTTTTCACTTACAGTTAATGTCGGCCAGAAGTTCAAAAGAAATTCATAAACATTTTTAGGCTTAAATTCATGTATTACACCAAATAATTTATCTTTGAGATCATTTTTTAGAATTTTATAAATAAGATGCGCAACAACTCCTTCTTTACTTAAAACCGTTTCGTTGTTTTCGATTTGCCAGAAGTCAATTTCAATAAAATCATAAACTGTAGGAGAAGAAAAAATAAAATCGGATAGCACAAGTTTGTCATTTTTATGTGAAATATTAGATAAATTGCCTTTTACAATAAAATGGTTATCACGGATTGTTTGTTGCCTTTCAGATTTTAGTACATCGGACAAAAGTTCATCAAGATTATAAATGTTTTGCATAAACATTTTCACAAAAAATGGAATTCCTGAAATATATGATGTCCACCTTTCATATTTACTTGCCTTTTCATAGGCATCAAGCCTATTAATTACGGAGTTTAATAATTTATCAATAAATGGCGTTTTAAGATCCGCAGGTTGTAAATATTTTTCACCAAGATATGCCTCAAAAGCTTCGGCAAATCCCTCTACCCACGCAAGTGTAGGGTCAGTAATTGAGCTTGCCATATGGCCATCTCTGGAAACAATGTTCTTATAAATTTGTGAAAATTCATCAACACCATAAAGATCCTGCATTACAGAATGGGCAATTTCATGCACAAAAACAAAATCATAGTAAGAATTTTTAAGTAATTTGTCTTTAGAAATGGCCTTAATGGGTACAAAATCCAAATCTCCATCTTCAGCAACAATAAAATTAGTGTATATTTTACCTTGATATAAAAACCTTGTTGAATCAACAAAAGCTGGCCCCAATCCAAATATTGTTTTGTCTCCAACATAAATCAAGCTATCTTCGCAAATGTTACCAAAACCCGAAATTTTTCTGGCTTCAAGTTTAAATTGATTCATTTCTAAAACGGCTCTTGACTCTAATAGTGGTAAAACTAGTTTATTATAATCTTGGTTTGAAATATTATCGGGTTGCAATACATACAAAAGTTTATTTTCTTCAGTTCTGATTTTTGAAAATTTGTCAAAACCCGCTTCGATTTTACATTTTGTGCGGTCAATTTCAGGGTTGCAGGAAATATTATTCGCCATAAATGGGGCTACCGGCTTAACCGTAATAAATTTTAGTTGATTACAATCCGCAAAAGTTGTTTTTTGAGTAGGCAGGTTAAAAAATATAGAAACAAATAAAACACCAAGTTTTAAGCTCCATTTAGACTCAAAAAATGTGTTCCCCCGCATATTTTCTCCTTCTTTAAATTCTGTTATGACATGTATACAGAGATATGCGAGAACTGTCAAATTGCCGCAGTGCACTATTTTGAACAATACCCTTAATAATCAGTGGGATACAAGGATATCTTAGTATTTTACTCAAACTGCTTTGAAATCATGCGCTTAGATAAATTTACTTCTTTTTTTTTGAAAATAATCTTCTCAATCCGAAATATTCTTCTTCAAACTCAGTACAAACCCATAAAACTTTGTAAATATTACCTGGCTACACTAACACCTATAACGTGAGTGCTGATTGTCCTGTCGTTACTACCATTGGCTTTTGCGCGCTCATTTCGGTACTCCCAGAAAGCATTAAGACGTCCAAGAGCAGTATCAATTCCTGCAACATTTTCTAAAGAAACCTTGTTGCTAAATTCGTCAATTTTCCCTTTGCCTTTCATAGAGGCACTGGAAATTGCAACCTCCTCAACAAGTGTTCCAACTTTTTCACCCAAGTTTACACCAAAACCGGTTGATAATTTATTTTTGCATACTGTATTACCATCTTGTTTAAGAATTCTATTTTGTCCCAATGTACAATCAAGTAATTCAGCAGCCGCAAATAATTCCAAAGGTAGCGAAAATACTTGTTCACTCTTACCTTCCTTATTTTCTTTATGGTGGTTAAGTCTGAATGAAAGGTGTCCAGAAGCCTTAATTAAGCCGAGATTTGCACCACCTTCTGTGGTTTCAATAGCCGTGTTGTTTGCATATTTTAAACCAATTGGTAGAAATGAAACATCATAGTTTGCAAAACCACCAAGATACTGAATGCGGTATGCAGAACCCACTGACAAATCCACATTTGCCCTATCAATTCGTGCAGCTTCATTTGTCCCGCTGATATCTAATCTGAATTTTGCACCGGGTTGAATTGCAATTCCACTTTTATAATCCTCGCGGTCAATGGAAATTTTTCTACCGTTTAATCTGTCGACAATATAGAAGCGTTTGTATGCAGCTTCGAGACTCAATCCATCGCCTTGTCCCGCATTATTATGCAAAAAACCCAGCGAAAGATTTGTTTGAGTGTTATCGGTTTCAATTTTTCCGGCATTTGTTGAAGGCTCACCGGGACTTAGATCTAACGTATCGCCAATATAATCAGACGACGTTTTTGCTTTAGAAGTATTGCCCGCATTTTCATCGGCATTAACAAAATAATTCGATGTTAAAATCAATGCAAATATAGATAAACAAATAATATTTTTTTGAAATTTCATGGCTCGCTCCTTTTTGGTTCTCTTACTCTACTTTGGTTGTCTGCAAAACATGTGCCGATGCAACAACTTAATATTATTGATAATATTATTCAAATAGCGACTAACTATTTTACATGTGTCGAGTGAATTTCATTTTTTGGGGCTTCTACATCTGATTTGTTGGCGCTAACAGGCAAGTTTCCTAATTTTTTGAAGCCGCACTTACACCTGGTTTTTCTTCGGCCGCACCCATGGCGATAATATCAGAAACCAGCTGGCTAAGTTTCACAGTCCACCCAGTCGGGGTACGACAGCCATGTTTTTCAATTAATGCGCCGTCTTGTCTAATTAAACGCACGCGCACCGGTGACAAACATGCCGTCTTTGAATCTTTAACTTCGCCCACTTTTTCTTTTTCACCATCTGCCTCTTCAAGCAGATCCGATAACCTCGTCAAATATCCTCTTACTATCTGAATTTTTTCAATCTTCATATCGCCGGCTTTAATGTTAGCAATTTCTCTGGTTTTTTCGTCTGGAACCTGCTGATTATGATGAAACTTCATGTGCGGCGAATAAGAAATTTCAACATTTTTCTCATCTCTGGCCCTTAAATAAACTAGAAAATTTTTGTAACCGGCATATTTTTCGCCGGGTCCAACATATTCAATATATGCTTCAACAAACGGAGCCGCCTCTGAAGTTTCGCCCTTATATAATTCTGTTAACATAGGATGCTCACGGCTCCCGACGCAAGAAACAGAAAGTGCTCCAATTAATACAAATACTAAAAAATATGGAAATTTTTTTATTAATAAATATTTTTTCGTCACACTTATTGGCCTCCAAAATTGTAATTAGTGCTCCGTTGACCCCAAACTTCTAAAAATACCATCTGATTTTTTTTTCGGGTTCAAACAGGCACTAAGCACATCTGACTTAAACGCATGAATTTTGCACTTCGGTGGCGAAACCCATGCAGCAATCGCTGTGGAAAGCGCCCAGGCTCCTTCAGAAAAACCCTCTGATTTACAGTTCCAATCTTTATGAACCCCAAGACACTCAAGTACCGGTTTCCACTTTGTATAGCCATCTTTCCACTTACAAGGATCCCAGGCTTGCGCTACAAGACGCGCAATCTCAAATTTTGCCCTTATTTTATCATGCTTGTGTAAGTTTAGAAAACCACCACCAATACGTACAAGTGCTCCATCCCCATCTTGCGTTAGCACACCAATTCCGCGCCATACTAAATCTGGCTCAATAACTGTCGGGGGTCTTCTTACACGAAGATCCTCTATTGTCTGAGAAAGTTCTTTCGTATTCAGTTCAGGATGAAGCTTGCCAAAAGCCGTTAACCAATCCATAAGTCCAATCTTCACACTTCTGTAGGTTTGCATGAAGTCTTTCCACTGATTGACGTTTGTTACGACCTCTGCAGGATGCCCCCCTGGGTACTCCACGCTGGAACATTCTCCTGGATCGAGTTTTATTTCCTCTAATGTTCCCTTTTTAAAAATCTCTTCATTTTGTGCACTCAAAGCGGCTTCATCACTTGCTGTTGTACGCTCTTTTTCTGTCTTAAAATGTCTTTCAGGGAATTCTTTTTCTAGAAAATAAAAAATACCAACAACGACTAACAGAACAGGAATACTTACCCATCCGTAGTTCCAAATCGACTTGCGCCTCCTGCGCATAACACCACTCCTTAGTTAAATGTTGAATACGGATATTTTTTAAAACCCGTACTTACCCATATATTTTAAGTCTTATATTTGAACTCTCGCAAATAGTTTCTTTGAATTTTTACAATATTTATTGCACCACGCACCAAATGCGTCAGTTTTCTAACGCTACGAAACAAAAACGTCAAAATTCTTATGTTTTTTTTCTTTTTATCTTGATGTTTTAACGTCAACAAGTGAAATTTTTTATAAAGAGAATAATCATATGATATTGAAAACGCTTAAAAATAATACGGTTAGGGCGGTTACGTTGCAGCTTGTTCTGCTTGCAACTGTTATACTATTTACATCCTGCAAAAATTCTTTGGATGAAATAAGTGGAAAGCAAAAGATTATTCTAATGGGGATAAATGATTTTCACGGCGCAATAAAATCTCAAACAAAAAAAGTCCCTAAATCAACAGATGCACTAAAAGATGCATATCTTGAATATGATGTTGGAGGCGCCGCCATGCTCTCAACACACATTAAGGAACACCGCAAAAGATATGGAACAAATTATATTCTCCTTGATGCAGGCGATACTTTTCAAGGCACCCTTGAAAGTAATTTAAATGAAGGTGCTGCGATGATTCAGCTCTTTAATTATTTTCAGGTAAACGCCGCCGTTATTGGCAACCACGAATTTGACTATGGCCCTATAGGTCCGGAAGGAACCCCAGGAGATAAACTTGGTTCGCTTAAAAAAAGATTGGCAGAAGCCAATTATCCATATCTAACTTCAAATATTTTAGATAAAAACACAAAAAAACCAATTGAGTTTCAGAACCTTAAAACCCGCACAATCATTAATGCTAACAACCTTAAAGTTGGGATTATTGGCTTAACAACACTTCAAACCCCAAAATCTACACGTCCCGAATACGTTAAGGATTTAATATTTACCGATTTAGGTGAATCTGTTCAAAGGGAAGCAAAATTACTTCGTGATGAAGGCGCAAATATTATTGTTTTACTTGCACACGCAGGACTTGAATGTGTGACCGACAATACCACCTTCAAAAGGAAACTACGTAGGCCATCGGATCCTCAAACAAATTGTTATGAAGATGGAGAGATTGTAACTCTTATAAACTCTTTACCGGATAATACGGTTGATGCCGTACTTACTGGTCACACACACCAAATTGTTCATCACTGGATCAAAAATATTCCGGTTATTCAAAGTTATGCATATGGGAAATTTTATCATCTCATTCATATAACTTATGATTGGAAACATAAATCTATTCTTAAAGAACAGACTGTAATTGAAGGACCAATTCAAATTTGTTCAAAAGAGTTTTATTCTGACGGCAATTGTATGGAGGAAAGCAGGCCAGATAATGAATACAATCAACTGGTGGCAGCAAAACTTTATAACAGTACCGTTAAACCGGATAAAAATATTTACGATTTCTTAAAACCGTTCTTAGAAAAAGTTGGTGATGTTGAAAAAGAAATTATTGGTAATTTGACAGAAAAGCTAACACACGACAGGTTAGGTGGCTCACAACTGGGTTATTGTATTACTGACGCCATGCGGATGGCCACAAAAACAAAATTTGCTTTAATGAACTCAGGTGGAATAAGAAGAGATTGGGAGCCGGGACAAATAACGTATGGCGAACTGTACCAGACATTGCCTTTTGATAACTATATTTCAAAACTAACTTTAACAGGACAGGAACTAAAGTTAGTTTTAAGAGTTGCCCAAAGTGGTGTTCATGGCGTTATGCCTATTTCAGGTTTGCGTTTAACACTTATTCCTCAGGAAAAGCCCGCAGAAAGTCGTGATCTAGATGGAGACGGCAAAATTGAAGCATGGGAAACCAACAGATTACTTAACGTTAGAGAAGAAAATGGTGAGTGGATAGAAAATTCAAAATTTTACACAATTGCGGTTCCTGATTTTCTTGTACAAGGCGGCGATCACATGGGGTGGGCAATGTCAAAAATTCCAAAGGAACGGATAACAATGAATACTGGGATTTTTATTAGAGACGCTGTTAAATTACTTCTTTCTAAAAACACCCCACTTACTCGCTGCGAAATCGATGGAAAACCAAGAATTACATTTTCAGAATCTAAGTAGTATTATTATTTTTGATTCTTGTGTTATTATTATAGTCAGTAATTGCTGAAAATTGGCCTTAACTTTTATTAACAGGACGAGCAATATTATGACGAAACCACAATCAAACGAAAAACTTTCAAAAGTTTTAACATCATTACTAAACGATGTTAAAAAAGATTTTGATCAAAACCAGCGCATTTTAAATTTTGATGAATATTTATCCCTTCTCGTCGATGATCCAAAGCGCCACACAAGGGGGTCCGCACACTACTTAAAGGATATGATGGATTTTTACGGTAAAACTCCTCTTGAATCCAATCCGGAACTTTTCAGATTTCATGTGTTTGATCTTCCAGTTGACGGCATTATCAGCAAGGTTGTTGGCCAGGAAAAAGTTCATAATGAAATTTACAGAACCCTCTATAATTTTTCACAACAAGGAATGAGCAATAAACTAATTCTTCTTCATGGACCCAATGGTAGTGCAAAAACATCTATTGTACACGCTTTAATGGGGGGACTTGAGCGTTATTGCCAGGAACCCGAAGGTGCAATATATACATTTAACTGGGTGTTTCCGGTAGAACGGTACATAAAAGGTGGCATTGGACTCAATGCCGAAAGCTTGTCAAAACTTAAACTGGATAGCTACGCAAAACTTTCAGACGAAACAACAGCTGCCCGAATTCCTTGTGATTTAAAGGACTCCCCTTTGCTCCTCTTACCACCGAAACAAAGGTTAAATTTTCTAAAAGAATCATTTGGAGAAAAAAAAGCAAAAGAGGTTCTAAATCATCTGCCTCAAACCCTGGAGGAAGGAAATCTTTGTCACAGATGTAAAGAAATATTTGAGGCTTTACTTAATTCATATGGCGGGGATTTAACAAAAGTTCTCAGACATGTACAAATTGAAAGAATCTATTTATCAAGAAGATACAGGAAAGGACTCGCAACTATTGAACCACAGTTACATGTGGATGCACGATATCAGCAACTAACTTATAACAACAAAGCACTTGAATCTCTTCCGGCCTCACTTCAAAGCCTAAGTCTATTTGCCCTAAGTGGGGAGCTTATTGACGGAAACCGTGGTGTAATAGAATTTTCTGACCTTCTAAAACGGCCACTGGATTCATTTAAGTATTTACTTATAGCCTGTGAAAATGGTTCTGTTAATGTTGGAAACCGAACTGTTTTTCTGGAAACAGTTATGCTTGGTACTACAAATGAAGTTCAAATTGATGCCTTTAAGGAATTTCCTGATTTCATAAGTTTTAAAGCCAGAATGGAACTGATAAAGGTTCCTTATATACTTGCAGCAAGTAGTGAGCAGGATATTTACGATTCACAGTTACACTTTATTTCAAACAACAAGCATACAGCACCACATACGACATGGTTACTCGCACTTTGGGGGGTTTTAACACGTTTGCAAAAACCCGATAGTGCAAGATACAGTGCAGAATTAAGCTCTTTAATTGCAAATCTTTCCCCCATTAATAAGGCATATATTTATGACAACAGAGAACTTCCCGATTCTTATTCTATTGAAGACAGAAAAAAACTTCGTTTAAATCTTGAACAAATTCAATCTGAATATAATAACGCACAAGAATATGAAGGTAGAAATGGCGCATCCCCGAGGGAATTAAAAAATATTTTAATGGATTCTGCACAAAATACAAAATTTGAATGTCTATCTCCTCTGGCACTTTTCATGGAGCTTGAAAATTTTGTTATGCGCGTAAGTGAATATAGTTTTTTAAGGTTTGATAAAAAAGACGG
>CAZQUK010000158.1:0-8241 GCA_964596435.1 uncultured Oligoflexia bacterium | reverse complement strand
GCTTTTTCTATCTATTTCGTCTAGACACTTAAGTTTTTTTGCTCAATTGGGGTAAGAGTTAATGATGTGTGGTGGTAGGCTGACTTAAAATTAATTTGTTATTAATGAAAAATTATTGTGCTTAAGGTTCTTCGGTTTCAGACAGCCTTTGGGTGGCCCCAGCCTGAGCATCCATGGCCTTCATTAGGATTGCATCAAGCTCATGCATTTCAAGGCGCCTGCCAACATCGACTGAAGCGTAGTTACCAACAAAATTATTGGCAAGAAACAGCGCCATTAAAACGCTTGGATCAACCGACTTTGAAAGCGCATTACCAAGCATTTGTGATCCTGACCTTCCAATACTCATTGGGGCGTTTTTGAGTGCATTTTCAATAAAAAAGTTTTCAATTCTCCTGGTAATTGAAGTTCTTAAGATTGGTTTTAGGCCTTCCTTGAGTTTGAAAATCATTCTTAACTTAATATTTGAAAATGATGCAAGAAATGCGTAATCGAAAGTTGTTCTGTCCCAATCTATTCTTCCTATTTCCTTGTATTGGGCAAAAATTGAGCTTGTAGCACTGATTGCGCCAAGAACAAATGCGGCATCCACAAAGCTTTTATTGTTTGCAGCGTAAAATGCCATTAAGGAATCAACAAGGGCAACAAGCCAAACATCACGCCAGAAGTTTTGATCGGTTAAAAGCTCAGCTGCGGTTTTATTTCTTGATAACATTGACGAGTAGACAAGAACTGCTTCGCTTGCCACAACGTTAGCGCCTGCAAAAATTAATGCACTTGAATTTTTTATGGCGAAGTTTTTAATAGCCTCTTTTGCCAACTGCATTGCACTTAATGGGCCGGCGCTTACAATGGCCGAAATTCCAGCAGAAGATCCGCCGAGTCTTGATAAAATAATTTTTGATAAAGATGCACCAGGGTTTAAGACCCTGGCATCAAAAATTTTACCTATCCAGTTGCCGATTTTAATTCTAATTATAGCCCCTGTAATTGCATGTGATACACCGGCAAGAAGGGGCCTGAAAAGACTAAAAGCGTTATGGGCCCTTATGGATTCATAGTCGTTCCACCCAATAAAGCCACCAGCAGTCATGGCACTATTGTCGGCAATACCGTTTAACGTTTTATCAATACCGTTTGAAATTGCTAAAATTGCACCGATTGGCGCAGAGATAATAAAGCCGCCAATTTCAGCAGCAGAGAGTAGTTTTTCAGAATTTGAAGAACCACGGGCGTTATTTTCGTCTTTGGCGTATCCGTAGTCGTGCGCTTTTTCCATATCGTAAGCTGTGATCAAATCTGAAAGATGCACTCCTTCAATGGATTCAAGTGCAGTTTTCCTAATGGCCCCGTGTCTGAAAAATGTTTTTAAGCTTCGAAACTCAAGATCCACAAGCCTGCTTTTTAAGATAAACCGTTTAAGCGTTGGTAACCACTTTAATATGGCGTTTTCTGAAGCTTGAAGAATGTCTTCGATTGGTTCCTTGTCCTCGTATTTTTTTACCAGAAGACCTGCAATTGAGGTTTCTGATTGTGCAAGTTTGAAATTTAAAGAAAGATATGAAGTTGCGTTTGGATTTTCAGGGCCACGGTGGTCGAGCAGCATTAGCATCATAAGCGGGTTTGCGGTTAAAATCTTATCGATTGCAATTGTGCGTGCAAGAATTTTAAATGAAAGCTCTTCTTTTTTTTCTTTTTCTTTTTCACTAATTTTCCGAAATTCCAGAATAAGGTTTTCGCTCTGGTGTTCAAGGGCCTTAATTGCAATTGAGTTCATTATAAGCAGGTAGGCGATTTCTTTTCTTGCATTTTGTCGCGATTCAGTGGCGGAAAAGTCGGCAATAAGTTTTTCCATTTGCTCACGGCTTTGCGCGGCAAGACCGGGAAAACGTTTTTTATAAATGCGAAGTTCGGAAAGAACAGATTTGTAAACTGTGTCTGTATCGATAGCAGATACCCAGAATGCAGAATCAACCAGTTTTTCTAGGGCGGTTCTTTTAAGAAGTTCTTTATAGATATCATCTATTGTATTTTGTTTTTGTTCAAATAGTTCAAGATCCTCTTTAAGATACTCTCTAAAACGAATTTTTTCGGCTTGTTCATCCCGGCTCATTTGCTCAAAAATGTTTTCTACAGTTTCTAAAGACGATTCTTGCGTAAAACTCTGGGGGTTTTGATTTTGCGTATCGTATGCAAAAGCTTGCGTGTTTGAAATTACAGGGCAAATGCTCAGGCTTGAAATAATTAAAAGAGCGAGCATTTTTTTTGAAATATCTTTATATGAGCTTCTAGCGGCGCCTCTTTTGTCGGTGCAAAAAATACATTCATTAAGTTTCATGTGACTCCCTATTGTAAACCTTGCTTTGATACGGCTTGTATACCAAAAGCGTCAAAAATCAAAGCAATATTTTTATGCAATGCGCAAGAATAGTTTGTATTATCAACACTTTATCGTTTTTTTTTATTAGTAATATTGGTGGGTTGTAAGGCAGCTTCGGTTTTAAGGTGGTAAAAAAGATAGGCTTGATTGTAAAAATTATACCACGCGTTATCTGAAAGCGCTGTAATTTATATAGTAAGCCGTGCCGACAAGTTTGGTGGAGGGATTTTCAGTGAGTATTTTAAAAAAATCTAAATTATTATTAACATTACCTTTTTTAGTTTTTATTGTTTTTGGGGCGACTTTCGAGCTTCCTGATGAAGTGACGGCGCTAGTGCAAAACTGTGTAACGTCATACGATGGCGAAATCTCACCGGGGGTAAAAAAGGTTTGTTTTCCTGGGGCCAAGGCTAAACTTGATGGCCACAAATACTCGCTTGCAAGCGTTGAGTTAGGGAGTTTTCTTAAAACTTTGGCTCATTTACCAAAGGACCAACCTGAAGCGTGTATGAAGCGTGTTGCTATCGGTGCGATGGCTTTTGGTAAGAAAACAAATATGGCAACACTTTCCTGGGCCGACGCTTTAATTTTTAGCAATGATTATAAAAAACCAGCCCTTCTTTTAAATACCGATCCCACAACTGGTAAAGGCTACATTGCGGTTTTACCCAAATATGATTTTTGTGAAAAAAATATTCATAACAAAATTTTAGCGGATCTTACAGAGCTGCAAAGGCAGTTTGATGATCTAATAAAAATCTATGAGGAGGATGCAGAAGGTAAATCCGCACTTGCGCGTGTGTTTGCAAATCCAAACTCAATTTTTAAAACTTACCTTGAACCAGAGTGCCATTGCCCGGGGGTTATTTTGGTGGGTGAGATTAAAGTACGCGAGAATGCGCCGGTTAAAGCTAGTGCACCGGATAGAGCCAGTACGCTTGATGCTAATGGTTTGGTTAATAACACTGATCTGCTTGATCAAATAGATGAACACACAAAAGCTGCTCTTGATTACATTAAAAACAGCAGTAACCCTTATATTAGCAATACGGCACAAGCAATTGAAAATCTCAAACAAAAAGGAATTGACGTTAGTGTGAAAGGAATAACTGTAAATGGACGGGTAGTTGATTCGATTGAAATGTTGCCATCTGAATACAGGGAAATGGCAAAAACGTCACAAAAAACGGGAATGGGAATGCCGATGGGTGGAGGAATGGGAACGCCGATTGGCGGAGGAATGATGACTTCTGATGAGCTAGAAAAATTTAATCAAGCTAAAAACGAATATGCAAACAGTTTAGGCATTGATGGAGTAGAGCTTGATTATGCTATTACAATGCAAATGCAGCTTAACCAATCAGTAATTGAAGCGCGCTACGAGAATGATCCAATTTCAGATAATGAAGAATACTTCATGGGTATGAATTTTGAAATTCAAAAAGCTACACTTCCTGATGGATGCAAAAGAGTTGAGAGTGGGTATCCGGGCATGATGAGTACTTATAAATATGTTAATTGCTTTGGGAACTTTGATGCCCAAAATGAATATAACCAGATGTTAACGGAGAGATATCAGCCGCAATAATTGAGGATATGTAATATTTTTAAGCTAAAAATTTTTACAGTTTTAATTTTCTTTTTTGCAAGCCTGCTTGTGTTTGCAGCTACAGTCTTACCAAATCCAACACCAACACTTTTTGAAATAGATACGGCAACAGCAGTGCTAAAGGGTGTCAGGTATGCAAATCCAGGTAAAAAGCCAATACTGCTTGTTCATGGCATACAATCAAGTACTGTGTATTTTAAGTTTTTAGGGCGTGAGCTTCACAAAATGGGCTATGACGTTTGGATGATAAACTTACGTGGACACGGAATGGGCGCGCATAAATCAAAACTTAAAGGCAAGCTTAAAAAAGTGCGCCTGCAGGATATGATTGTAGAGGATATACCAGAAACCGTAAGGTACATTGCGAATGCAACAAGGCAAAAGGTGAATATAGTTGGCTACTCTATGGGGTCGATGGTGACACGCGCATATACGGCTGGGGTAAGAGAGGGTGCCCATGGTGCACTTGTTTTTGATGATGCCCTGGCGCTTAAGCGCGCTCAAACGCTGGTTGCAAGTAGGATATCTGTTGGTGGGCCACCGCATTTTAGAAATCTTCCTGATTCCATTAAACAAACTGCAAGAATAGGAAAAAAGCTATCGCAACTTGGGTCCTTTGATTTACCAACTATTGGGCCAACACATACGCCAACTGATATTACTACCCTTAAATTAAGGGATAGATTGAAAATATTTGCTTGGACCAAGGCCTCAGAGCACATTGAAAATCTAATCCCACCATGGCTTTATGTTCCCAAAAACATGACTCCAGGGGAGAAAAAAAGAATTATTGAATCCACTTCAAATTTGAATACAAGCTTGGGCGGAGAGTTTGCCGATTTTGTACTTGATGAAAACTACGTAATTGGTGGGCTTGATATGACTAGGGCACCACAGCATGTAAGAACGCGGACATTTTTAATAGCAGGAGAAAAAGATGGTCTTGCAAGGGCGCCTGATGTTTTAGAGGAAATGACTCATTACCATCCTGATGCTGAGGCCAGGTTTTTACTTTTTGAAGATGTAGCACATGTTGAAATGGCAACGGGCAAAAAAGCCGCCGGAAGCCTTAGTGATATTATTGGCAGGTATATTAGAAGGCCATCAAGCGTTGGTGCTGTAGGTGCAAGGTTAAAAGTTAGAACCTGTAATATGGGTTATATTTTGCGAAATTTAACTGAATTTGGTGTTGGAAATTAATACTGCCAAAATTTATATGGGCAGATAAAAATCATAGTCATTTTTATTGTTAGGCTGGATGCTGAAATTCTGGTCCGGAGCCTCGGGTTTTTCTAATAAAAGATTAATTAAAAAAATACAATCATGCCCCATTTGTTTTTTCCATACTTTTTTACTAAAAAATCTTTGCCAGGTCCATTCCCTTGTCCATGAGGGCTTGTCAGGAAGACAATACTTTAGCGTTAGCTTTGCGGCGCGCTCAGTAGGGCCACGGCTCAAGTACTCAAAAAAAGGATTTTGAGGTTCGCGTTTACGAATTACGTTTGAAGCTTTTTGAAGTGAACTTGTAAAAGTATTTGTTTTTTGGCGTAAAAGAATATCAACTCCAAGCAAGTGTAAATCAAGTCCGGAAAAGCCCAAAAAAGATGTTCCAAGTAAAATACCTTCATCAATTTTCATTCCAAAGTTCATTTTTGCATTGGTTTTAAGACCAAGATGTTTCCAAACTTCACCCAAAAGGCCCCAAAGGCCAAGTGTAATGTCGCAGCGACCATCAGTATCGTCATCACAAAGACAGCCTGGTTTTTTGTTGTTGGTTTCTATCCAGTTGAGCCATTTTTTTGCTGCAGCCTTGTCTTTTGAAACTACTAAATAAGAAAGAACGCCTAAAGACATATCGCGTGAAAAACTGTTGTTTCTTTTTCCGTTAATTAAAAGAGGGGAGCGCCACCAGCGGCCCGTTTCATCTTGTGCAAGCCTTACGTCTTCACATCTGTCCTTCTCGCCAGATAAGCAATTAAGACCTGAAAAAAGCGCCATGTCACCTTGGTCACAAAAATTATATGATAAGTGTCCGCCGCAGTATTCAACCCAGGTCCTGATGATTTTTTGAAGCTCAATAATTTTGGTTTTAGTTGATGGCTGTATTCTATTTTTTTTTGTAGGATAAGGCGCGGCAACATATTTCAATGTGTTTGGCTTTGCAAAATTTTTAACTGGAAGTAGAAAGAAAAATGTTAAAACTATTACAAACAATTTACATAATGTGATTTTTTTTTTATTAAGCATTATTATCTTCCGATTATCGCTGCGGTTATATAGTTAATATTTGCATGCGTCAAAGCTTATATATAATGGGATAAATTTAGCCTTGCGGTGCGTTACGGCGTCCGTTATATACTTATGTGGTTTCGGTTAAAGGTGGAAGTATCTTGGGCCACACATATTTTTGTTACTTTGTTAATGTTTAGCAAGGGATCTGACAAAATTTTGCATTTTCTAAATTCCAAGTCTTAAAATCTTTAATACTTTCTCTAATTTTTGTGGGTCAAACTGTTTGTAAAGTTCTTCATCCATGGTTTTTAACGCAGCTTTTTGGCGTTCTACAAGTGCGCCTTTACCGTTACCTACAAGTCTATCAAAAGTGTTTGCTAACGAGACTATTTTTGTAAGATCATAAATTTCATTTCTTCTTAAGCCGTTGGGATACCCACTACCATCAAAGCATTCGTGGTGTTGGACGATAATCATTTTTACTTCATTGGCTATTGCCGGATGTTTTTCAATAAGTTCAAGTCCGACTTGTGCATGAAGAGATAATTTTGCCTCAGCTTCTGAAAGGGTGTCATCGTCGTTTATTTTTATTCTTGTTTTTCCAATATCATGAAGAAGACTGCCAACGCTTATGTGTTGTAAAATTAACTGGTGTGAGTAGCCCATCTGCATGGCCAGATATGAGGCAAGTATACTCACGTTTACAGAGTGATCAACGGTTCCACGCGAAAATGTTTGAAGACTTGCAAGGCTCTTTACGGTCCATGGGTTTGCCATAACTTCTGTTACAAGTTTTTTGCTGGCAACAAATGTTGTTTTAACCACTTTATCTGGATGGTCGGATCTGAATATATCAAGAGCTTTTCGTTCCAGGTATTCGCGCGTTTCTTTAAACTTCTTTACTTCAGGATTTGCTGCGGCTTTTTGTTCAACTTCTTTTTTACATTTTACGGCCCATTCTTTAAATGTTTTTACTTCGTGCACCTCAATAAAAAGGTTTGAGACTTTTTTGAATTCAAGTCTGTCATAGGTTATTCTGTCGATTGAATCGCCAGCCGGGCGCCAGGTAATAAATCTAAAATCAAGATAAACATAGATAGAAACGGGAAGAGGTTTGTCGGGGGTTACATCTTGAATGTTTAGGGTAACAAACTTAGAACTCATTATACATTAATTGTAAGTTATTAATTTTTTTCTAAAAAGCATTATTTTATAATGTATTGGTATTTGACTAAAGTTAAACAGTGCCGGGTTAAATTTGCCCAGTTGCGGGTTTTAGTGGGTTAAAATATTCCTTCAATAATAGAACGTTTTTTTGCGCAGCGCGGACTTTCCCAACAAAGTTTAAAGGTTTTAATTGTCTTATTGTTATCATTTATTCTTATTTCGAAGGGTTTTTTCATAAGTACTGAGTGAACATAAGTTACAAAAGATTCTGCAAAATCATCAAATGGATTTGTGGCTGCATAAAGAGTTGGGAAACTGGTGCTTTCAAGTTTGGTGTAAACTGAAAGCATTTGCGTTCCACTAAAAGCAGGTTTTGAGTAATATTTAATATTAACTCTTTCTGGGAAAATGTTGTCATAAATGCTTACATATTTTTTGTCTTTTCCGGCAAGTAACCAGGTGGGAATTAAGAATTCAAATGCACCAAGTGTTTGTAATTTATTTAAATCGTAATTCCAGGGGGGGTGAAATGTGCTTGAAATTGAAATTACATGTGCAAATTCGTGAAGCAGTATATATTGGATTGCATTTTTTTGATTGTCGTTTTTTGTAGTCTCAATCTGCGCATCAATTTTAAAGTTTGTGTTTTGTTGAAACGGGGTGTTTTCTTTCCAGCTTGCCCATTCGTTTGCGGTTTTTGAAATAGAATTAACGTCAATAACAATAAAGCCTTTGGAAGGGCGCCCGCTTTTATTAAATACGGTTTCGGTGTAACCTGTACCGCCAAGATCCGTTACTAAAAATATACCGATAAATTTATTTTTTAGCAGATGTTTAACTTTTTTTGGTAATT
>CAZQUK010000157.1:1600-8294 GCA_964596435.1 uncultured Oligoflexia bacterium | reverse complement strand
GGTTTAAATTCCAACTGGTTAAATAATGGTCCTAAAAGCCTATCGGATGATTTAGAAAAAGGCTGGCAGGAAAGAACAACGCTTATTTATAATGAAAGCCACTTAAAAATATACTCATTATCCAGAATGGATCTACTTGCATCAAAACTATATGCATATTGTGACAGGGATGATGATTTTTCTGATGTTATTGCTCTTAAACCAACAAAAGAGGAAATCGAAAAAATAATGGATTGGCTTTTATATCGTGATGCATCTCATTTATGGCCAGAACGCGTAGAAGAATGTATTAATAGGATAGGGAAAAGGCTTAATTATGAGTAAATCTTTTAATGAATTAAAGCCAAAGCTTATTTCCTTGGGGTTTGCTTTTTATGGTGAATCATCTTCAACACATGCAGATCCTGAAAAAACTATTATTGAGCTTATACCAACAATACTTTTAGATGATGGTAAATTATTTAAGTTACTTTTAAGGTGGTTAATTACTGTAAATCATTTAATTCATGTTGAGCGCCTTTTTCGTTTATCAGAAGATCTTCTTTTAAATGATAAAATTCTTCTTGGTGTATTAGCTTTAAAACTTGAAAAATATGATAAAAGGTGGGGTCTTATTTCAGAAAAATTAATTAAATTTTACAAGAAAACCAGGGGGAAACCCCCCCTTGATGGCAGTTTTAAAAGTAAATATCTTATTAATAAATATGGGATTGATGAAGAATTCAGAAAAATTGGTGTTTCAATTTACAATTTAGCGCCTTCTGATGAAAAAAAAATATTTAGTTTGGAAAAAATTATTGGAGATAACAGATGGTTTAAAATCCGCGCACTTATTGGTGCAAATTACAGAGCCGACATGGTTTATATAATTTCTGAAAAACTTGTTAAAAATCCAAATCAGGCAATAAAATTCCTTCGTTGTTCAAGAGAAACCGCCTACAGACTTTATAAAAATATTGATTTCACATTGAAATTGGGAAAATTAACGATTTAATTTTTAAAAACTAGGACACATGGAAGCTCGACTCTTGCCTTGCTTTTTAATTCACAGGATGTTTTCCGCACCTTTGCTCCTAAATGCACTTGCGAGCTTTTCATAACTCAATCTGACTAAATCCGGTTTTTCACGGGCGACTAATTAAAATGCGCGTATCTTGTATTCCAGTATTACTCTAACCTCTCTCCAGGCCACTTCAGTGGTGCCAATTTCGGCACTGTACCAAGAAAGGTTAAATTCGCCCCTTTTTCGTCTCATGCCAATGCCGGCTGAAGGATACCAACTGCCCCATCCGCCGCGTAAAAAAAACTGATCTCTTAATGAATACTCTAGGCCCAAAGTTGCGCGTTGTAAAAGTGAGAACCCTGATTGATTTGTAAAATCCCTGTAAACGGCGCATGCGTTAATATAACTTCCACCACCGGTTTTTTGTACAGCATTTAACGATAAATCTATAGTCATTGGTTGCGCGGGTATGCCTTTGGGATCTGCATTTACGGCGTATCTTAAAATATTTTTTTTATCAAAACTTGCACCCCCAATATTTCGTGCAACAATGTTTAATTGTGGCAGGTGCGCAATTGGGATTGTTAGAGCAATTCCGGCATTGTGTGAAAAGGCCCCACCTTGTGCCATACCTTCTCTATAATTCAGTGGCTGGTAACCTAGGGGTACTGTTTTTTCTCCAGACGTTTCGTTTACCCACTGTAAACTGTACCCCATCCTTACAATTCCATTTGCCATTCGTACTCCGAATCCTACGGCAGGAATAAGCTGGTATTTTGTTCTGTAATAATATTCATCTGGAGCACCAATTTTTCTCATTGAGGCAAAATCGGCATGTGCAAGCACACCAAAAGCAAATCCACGCATAAAAAAGTTTGGGAAAATTGTTGTACCTGCGCCGGGAAATATTCCTGGTCGTGTGTCTAATCTTTTTTTGTAATCAGAAAGCGAAGTGAAGTGCACAAAGTTTCTGTCAAAGCTTGAAATAAAATCACTGTTAGGACTTAATTGAAAATTTAATGGCTCAAAATGAAATTCTTTTAAATGTCCAAGCACTGCGGGGTTATAAAAAAGTCCAGATCCGCCATCCTGACCAAGCGGTAAAAATGCATCGGCCATTGCGGCGCCGCGAGCTGATACATATCTTGAGCCTGGAATTTTATCTATTCGGGCAAGAGTGTGCGTACTTCCCAAAAATGGGAGCAAAATAATCAGGCATTTGACGAGCTTGCACCAATGCTTCACCCTTTAATTATTGGGTCATTTTTGAATAATGTAAAAAAAACTTATAATAATAGTTAAAAAATATTCAAAAAAATCAAATCAACCTATGTGTTTTCGGTGGCTTATGGAGGGTGAGGTCATTAAACCTCGCATTCCGCGTTGCATTATAAAAAAGCAGCTTTTAGTTAAGCGCCAATCCAGACGGTTTTTATATTAACGAACTCACGAATTCCTTCTTCAGATAACTCTCGGCCATAGCCTGAAAGTTTGATTCCTCCAAAAGGAAGTCTTGGATCAGATTTTACCATTCCATTAATAAAAACTGACCCTGATTCAATTTGTGTTGCAAGAGTTTGCGCTTTTTTTAGATCACTGCACCAAAGCGATGCACCAAGTCCATACTGTGATGAATTTGCAATTTCAAGGGCTTCACTTTCATTATCAACAATAATTATTGGTGCTACTGGGCCAAATGTTTCTTCTTTCATGACAGGCATGTCTTTAGTTACATTTGTTAAAAGAGTAACCGGATAAAAATATCCATCCGTTTTTGGAATTTCACCACCAAGTTCAATTTTTGCGCCCATTGCAACCGATCTTGTTACAATACTATGAAGCTCATCACGAAGATCACTCCTGGCCATGGGGCCAATCTGTGTGTCCAAGCTTAGTGGATTTCCAAGTTTTAAATTTTTAAGATTGTTTTTGAAATATTCAATGAATTCTTCAGCAACATCTTTTTCAACAATAAATCTTTTTGCAGCAATGCAACTTTGGCCGGTATTTATGTTTCTGGCTTTTGCCGCTTGTGTGGCCGCCTCTTTAATGTTGGCGTCTTTTAGTACAATAAAAGGGTCGCTTCCGCCAAGCTCAAGTACGGTTTTCTTAAGAACTTCGCCAGCAATTGATGCAACTTTACTTCCTGCAAATTCACTTCCGGTTAGGGTTACGGCCCTGATTCTTTTGTCTCTTATTACTTTTTCCGTATTTCCGGATGAAATTAAAAGTGTTGTAAAAGCACCATCCGGGTAGCCAGCATTTTTGAAAACACTTTCTATTGAAAGGGCACTTTCGGGAACATTAGAAGCATGTTTTAGTACACATACGTTTCCAGCCATAAGTGCCGGGGCCGCAAAACGAAACACCTGCCAAAAAGGGAAGTTCCATGGCATGATGGCAAGTACTTGTCCAAGAGGGTTATACTGGATATAACTAATTTTTCCATCTGTTTGAACCGTCCTTTTTGAAAGAAACTTTTCGGCGTTAATTGCATAAAAATCACAAACGAGAGCTGATTTTTCAACTTCAGCCAATGCCTCTGTAATTGGTTTTCCCATTTCAATAGAAATAATTTCAGCGTATTTTTTTGAATTTTCGCGTAAAACTTTTCCTGCAATATTTAAGAGTTTTGATTTTTCACTAAAACCCAGATTTTTCCATTTATTAAATGTATTTTCAGCCTGTGATAATTTTTGTTCAACTTCTTGATTTGTATATTCGTTAAAGTGCTTAATTATTTTTCCATTGTTGGGGTTAATTACATCAATTGTCATTTATGGCCCCTCCTGCTGGACCGCTAAAGCTTTTGGAAAATACGATATGCCCATTTTATAAGGAGAGACGCATTCAGTAAACATTATTAGCAGCAGCCGTCAGAGTTGTCTGCTGCGCAGCCACAACTGGGTTCTTGGTTTTTAATAATTCCATTAAGTATTGCTGCGGCACAACCAACACCACTATTTACACTTAGTGCCCCGTATTGGCAGTTTGTAACGCAGGCACCACACTCAATACACTTATCTTTGTTGCTAAGAATAACTTCTTTGTTTTTAATTGTGAAAACTTCGCGTGGACAAACATCAATGCAAATTTCACAGTTTGTGCAGTTATCTTTGTTTTGTTTTATCGTTGCTACGTTTTTAAGATATATATCACTCATAAATCCCCTAATATAGAAATTATTAATAAAAATAAGCCCGTTGCGGTAATGAAAATCAATGGTTTAATAAAAAGCTTAATTTCTTTTTTTACCCCAGTTGGAGATGTGTATGTTGAACACCCCGTGAAGTTAAAAGCAAGAAAAGCTGAAAGCGCAGGAAATAGTAATAAAGTAGAAATAGTCATAAGTAATGACATGTGGTGTGAATAAAAAAACAAAAAAAGAATTTGTAGAGTTAAGCCTGTAAAAAAACCTTTAAGAATAAATGAACGAAAAGGTATAATGGTTAAAACTGACTGAGTAATTATCACACCCGAAGCATAAGCCAATAACAGACCATAAAGTAAAGTTGTGAACCTGTTAATATCGCTGTGAAGTCCTAGCGTTTTGAAATTAAATATTGTTATAAAAAATAAAACCAGAATTAAAAGAAATAAATATTTTATGCTGTATGCAAGCTCGACTGGAATTAAAACAATTCTTTCAAAAAAATTAAAAGTAATTGTTCGCATACTTTTAGTTTTAGTGTTACCCATTTTAATAAATTCTGGAATGTCCGTTGCCCGTACGGGGCCAAAAACAACTTTTAGACCCGTTTCTTTTTCAATTGCGTGGGCACAAGTGTTAGAAGCGCCAAGCTGTGGAAGAATCACGGTTTTGTGGGTTATAAGATTTTCAATTTTATATTCCTTAATCCTTTTTATAATTTCCTTTGTACCAAAAGTACCTTTTCCGGCGGCACACCAAACGTTTACTCCTTTTGTGTCAATTACAAGTATCCATGCATTTATTTTTTTAAGACTTGATCTTAATTTGTTAAAACTAAGCTCATAGTTTGATGAAACAAGTAAGGGTGAATTGGGACCTGGAATACCCACGGCATAAAGTCCAATTTTTATTTGCCTTTTGTCGCGCACAATCCCAAGTCTGATTGAAATATTTGTTAAAACATCATTTAAAGATAGAATTGGTTTTACGTAAATTATTGAGCCAAGGGCTATTTCCTTGCCGGACGTACAGTTGCATTTTGTTGTGTTCATTTGCTTTTTATCCTAATTCCTTATGTTTGATTAAAATATTTCTTTTTTATTATTAAGGCTACAGAAACAAGTCCTACAAGTACGGGGACCTCAACCAGGGGTCCTATAACCGCAGCAAATGCTGCGCCATGAAAAATACCAAAAGTTGCAATTGCAACAGCAATGGCTAGCTCAAAATTATTTGAAGCTGCCGTAAATGAAAGTGTAACTGATTGTTCATAATTGGCACCAAACTTTTTACTAATAAAGAATGAAAATAAAAACATTAAAATGAAGTAAATAACAAGAGGGGCGGCAACCCTTATTACATCAATTGGCGTATTAATTATAAATTCACCTTTAAGAGAGAACATAATGACAATTGTAAAAAGCAGGGAAATTAATGTTAAAGGGCTTATTTTGGGAATGAATGTGTTTTGATACCAGGTTATGTTTTTTATTTTAATAAGTGAAAAGCGGGTTATTATTCCTGCAATAAACGGAATACCAAGATAAATAAAAACACTTTTTGCAATTTCTGACATTGAAATATTTACACTTGTACTTTCAAGTCCAAGTAAGGCCGGTAGTACAGTTATAAAGACATACGAATAAACTGAGAATAGTAAAACCTGAAAGATTGAGTTGAATGCAACTAGGGCTGCACAGTATTCAGTGTCTCCTTTTGCAAGATCGTTCCATACTATTACCATTGCAATACATCGCGCAAGGCCTATCATTATCACACCAACCATGTATTCTGGTTTGTCATGAAGAAATATGACGGCCAGTACGAACATTAGTATTGGGCCAATGATCCAATTTTGCAAAAGAGATAAAAAAAGTAGTTTCTTATTATCAAAAATACGACCCATTTCCTCATATTTAACCTTTGCAAGAGGCGGGTACATCATTAAAATAAGACCAATTGCGATTGGAATTGATGTGGTGCCTACACTTAAGGAATTAATAACCACTGAAATACCAGGTAGTAAGTAGCCAATAAGAACACCTGTAATCATTGCAATAAAAATCCATATAGTTAAAAAACGGTCAAGAAATGATAGTTTGGAAAAAATATTATTATTGGTTTTATTCATTACGTTTCCTTTTTGTCGCGGAGGTATTTTTTGTGGGATTATTACAACATTTTAACCACCCATTTAGTTTTTTAAATAAATGATCAAAATCATAAGTTTTTATAATTGTTTTAAATGATTTAATTAAAAGCTTCGCTTCTGGCGAAAGTTTACTTGAAATTCTGTAATAGACCCAAAGACCAGATTGTCTGTCTTCAAGTAGGCCAGCGTTATACATGTACCTTAAGTGTCTTGATGCTTTTGATTGCGAAAGATTTAAAATCTTCATAAAGGAACAAACACATAATTCTTTTTCTTTTATTAAAAGTATTAACATTTTAATCCTTGTCTCATCAGATAAGGACTTGAATAGTGTTTCAAGGCTCTTGGCGCACATTTTTTTACATATACCCGTATAGGCGGTTATATG
>CAZQUK010000157.1:1008-1590 GCA_964596435.1 uncultured Oligoflexia bacterium | reverse complement strand
CAAGTATTAAAGCTTAAGTGCGGTTTTTGCTCCCAATTTTCCACAATCTGTAAGGTCATTTAATGTTACATCTTTCTTAATTTTATAAATTAAAAACGATTTGAATTATATAGTCAAAATAGCTTTATTCCACTTTATATCCGAGCTCCTTGATGGAATTTTTTATATTTTTTATATCTATATCTTCACCTGTAATTATTGTTTTTCCTGATTTAAGATCAATCTCTACGTTTTTGACGTTTTTAATATTAAGTACTGTACGTTTTATGGTGGCAAGACAGTGGTTGCATGTCATGCCTTTTACTGCAATTTCTGTGGACAGTGAATTATTTTGTGTCATTATGTTTCTCCTCAAATATCTTTTGAATATTGCATATAATAAAATTAAAATTAAAAATATTGCGCTCGTAATATTTATGTAATCAGGCAGCATGCTTGCGTGATCCACATGGGCATGAAGTGCTTCTATTGTAAAAAGGTAATCCAGTAAAAGACCTGATATTAAAGCACTTAGTGCAATTGTTATAAAATAAATGATTGCAATTTTTTTTCCCAAAATTTTCCAAACAGTTGCAATTGCAG
>CAZQUK010000157.1:0-998 GCA_964596435.1 uncultured Oligoflexia bacterium | reverse complement strand
AACAAGAGCCGCACCAGGAGAAATACCTGCTCCAATAAATGCAACAGCAAGTGGCACTGAGGCTGTTGCGCACACATAAACAGGAATGCCGACAAGCATCATGATTAACATCGGAGTAATTCCACTGCCAAGATATGCAGTGAAAAAATGCTCTGGAATTAATGCTGAAATTAAACCTGAAACAATAAGTCCAATTAAAAGGGGTTTACCGATATCTTCGGGAAGAGTAACAAAACCATAATGGAGGATTCTAGCAATCCAGTTTTTTTGAATTGGATTGCCCATGGGTGGCGCGTCATTTTTTTGGGGAGCATTGTCACACGTTGACTGGTTTGAGTTTGCGATGGCTTGCGGGTTTTTTGCGTCTGAATCAAAAAAATCAACAATAAGTCCTCCAATTATTCCATTCACAAGTGCAGCAAGCGGCCTAAAGACGGCAAAAACAGGACCTAGAAGACTGTACGTTACCATAATACTGTCAACACCCGTTTGTGGCGTTGCGATTAAAAACCCTGTTGCAGCGTCGCGTCTGGCACCATTTTTTCTAATTGATGCCGTAACCGGTATTACTCCACATGAACAAAGAGGAAGTGGGATTCCAAATAGTACGGCTTTGAGAATTGATACCACACCCTTTTTTCCAAGCTGTTTTTCTACTGTTTGAGGAGAAATTAAAACAGATAAAACACCTGCAAAGATAAATCCAAAAAGTAAATATGGTGACATTTCTTTTAGGACATCCCAAAATTTAAAAAATGTATTAGTTACTACCCCAATTGAGCGAAAAAATTCGCTCTAACTTCAAAAAATGTCTTATTTTTGGTTAAAAAATGTGCATTTTTGAAAAATTAAAACCCGCTAAAGAAGAGATAAAAAAATCCACTTTTAAAAAATAAATGGAGTCAAAACAAGTCGTTTTTAAAAGAAATGCACCTTTTTATTACTCAATTGGGGTACTAGTTCTGGTTTATTTATTAAAATTGCTTGTTTCATTGTGC
>CAZQUK010000156.1:0-8296 GCA_964596435.1 uncultured Oligoflexia bacterium | reverse complement strand
CAGATTTTAGTTTTTCCGGGCGGTTTTTCTTACGGTGATGATTTGGGTTCTGGTAGGGTTTTAGCACTGAAAATACAGCACGGCCTAAGATGGAACCTTGATAAATTTGTTGAGGCTGGTGGAATGGTGCTTGGAATATGTAATGGGTTCCAGGCATTAATCAGACTTGGCGTGTTTGGAAACCGCGTTTCTATAACAACAAACATGGATGGTAAATTTATTGATAAATGGGTTAGAGTTTTTACAAAAGGCACAAATTCACCCTGGTTATCAGGTATTGGAAGCCTTGAACTTCCAATTAGACATGCAGAGGGTAGAATAGTTTTTGAGGTTTCACACAGACAAGAGGTTGTACAGCATTTTGACCGTTTTGGAATGTCCTGTTTGTTTTATGATAATAATCCAAACGGCAGTGAAAGTTCACTTGCCGGATTATGTGATTCAACAGGCAGAATTTTAGGCTTAATGCCACATCCTGAGGCATTTACCCGCTGGAGCCAATACCCGGATTGGTTACTTTCCGGTCAGGCAATGGCACCTGGACAAGGGCTTAGAATTTTTGAAAATGCATATAGAGAGGTAATTAAAGAATGAAAATAAGACGTGCCCTTTTAAGTGTTTCAGATAAGACAAATCTTGTAGAGCTTGCAAAAGCTTTGCTCACTACAGGTGCAGAGCTTGTTGCAACCGGTAAAAGTGCTGTTGTAATTAAGGAGGCTGGTCTTAAAGTAACAGCCATTGAAGTACTTACAGGATCGCCCGAAAGTTTTAACGGCAGAATGAAAACTTTATCATTTAATGTTTGCAGTGGCATTTTATACAGGCGCGGCAATCAGAACGATGAAAAAAATCTTTTAACACTTGGAGTAAAACCAATTGATGCTGTTGTTGTGAATTTTTATCCATTTGAAAAATATTTGGAAAGTAATGTGTCAGATATAGAATTAATCGAACAAATAGATATTGGTGGACCGACGCTTGTAAGAGCTGCTGCAAAGAATAAAAAAGATGTTTTGGTTTTAACATCACCAAGTTTATATAAAGATGTAATAAGTGATCTTAAGCAAAATGGTGAAGTTTCAAACAAACTCCTGGAAATATGTGCAAAAAGAGCATGGGGAGATGTCTATAATTACGATAAGGCTATTGCTTCTAAATTTGGAAAAACTGAGTTTGAAATGTCATTACGCTATGGCGAAAACCCACATCAAAAAGCAAGAATACTTGTTGAAAACGACTCACCAATTTCATGGGATAAACCATTAACCAATAATGAAATTTCTTATAACAATATTTTAGATCTTTCAGCGGCCTATGCACTTGCAAGGGACATAAAGGATTTAGATAACAGTATGACTGGCGTTGTTGTATTTAAACATCAAAATCCTTGCGGTGTGGCACTTATACCAAAAAGTACAAAAGATGCACAAAAACAAGCTTTAATAAAAGCATGGGAGGGCGATCCTGTTTCAGCTTTTGGTGGGGTACTTGTTTTTACTGACCCACTAACAATGTCTGCAGTTGATTGGGTAAAAGAAAAGTTTATTGAAGCTATTGCTGTACCTCAGTTAAATATTGATAGCCCTGAACTTTTAGAACTTTGTAAATTCAGGAAAAAGCTAAAGGCGGTATCAATAAATAGTTTTGAAGCAAAACCCAAAGAAATGATCATTAAGGTTCCTGGTGCCACATTATATCAAGACGCAGACCTTGGACTTAAAGAAGAAAAGCTTGAATCAGTAACAAGACTTTCTTTTCCAAAAGAAAAAGAAAGTGTGGCACTTTTTGGAATAGCAGTTTGTAGAAAATTAAAATCCAATACAATTGCAATTGTTAGGAATATTCCCGACAATTGCGGAGGATACCAGTTGGTTGGGGCAGGGCAGGGGCAACCAAATAGAGTTGAGGCACTTGAAAAACTTGCGCTCCCAAGGGCAATTAATGTTTTAGGTAAAAGCTCAGCACTTGTGGATTGTGTTTTAATCAGTGATGCTTTTTTCCCGTTTCCTGATTCTGTAGAAATAGCAGGCAAAGCCGGAATTCGTTATATTGCTCAGCCGGGTGGAAGCATTAAAGACAAAGACGTTATTAATGAATGTAATATGCGGGGAATTGCCATGGTGTTTACCGGAAGAAGACATTTTTTGCATTAATTTAGTTAAAACAGCCCTGTCAGTAAGTGTTGGTTGACAAAAAATTTTATTTTGACTTCAATTTAATACCTATGTTGTGCTTGGCGCTACCGAATCAAGAAGGAGATAGCTCGCTGCGCCACCAACAAATAATTATAATTCTTTTTGTTTTCAGAGTGAATAATTTAGACTAGTTTATTTGTTTGGAAGGGTTAATAAACCCCGCCTAGATAGGTTAAATATGTCGTCTTTAAGTTATAAAAATGCAGGTGTTGATATTGAAAAGGCCGAAAAATTTGTAGGTTTTATAAAACGCATAGTTAAGCAAACCTACTCAAGTTCTGTAAAAGAAGCCCCCGGTGGATATGCTTCAATCTATGAAATAAATGATAGCCAATATCTTGCAGCATCAACAGATGGGGTTGGCACAAAACTTAAACTTGCATTCGATCTGAATAAACACGATACAGTTGGAATTGATTTAGTTGCAATGAGTGTTAATGATTTAATTTGTGTACAGGCAAAACCACTTTTTTTCCTTGATTATATTGCCACTGGAAAATTGGATTTGGATACGTCACAAGAAATAATTAAAGGAATTGTAAGTGGCTGTAAGATGGCAAATATAGCGCTAGTTGGTGGTGAAACAGCAGAAATGCCTGGGTTCTATAAAGAAGGGGAATATGATCTTGCTGGTTTTGCAGTAGGAATAATAGATAAAGATAATTATCAAACCCAAAATTTATCAAAAGGCGATGTTCTAATTGGTATAGCCTCAAGCGGGTTTCACAGTAATGGTTATAGCCTATTAAGAAAACTCATTGCTGGAAATGACGCAAATATGATGGCCAATGAGCTTCTAACTCCGACAAAAATCTATGTTAATTCGCTAATGCCTTTAATGAACAAAAAAATAATTAAGGCTGCTGCACACATAACCGGCTCCGGATTTATAAATATTCTAAGGGTTACTGATAAATTTAGTGCAGAAATATATTTGCCACCACTTAGTGAAAGGCCAAAGGTTTTTTCCTGGTTAAGAAGTCTTGATAAACTTAGCCTTCAAGAGGAGTGCAGAACTTTTAATATGGGTGTCGGCATGGTTTTAATTGTAAATAAGTCAGATGCCAGAATGGTACTTGAGGAAATTAGGAACACGGGCGAAACAGTTTGGGAAATTGGTGAACTGATAAGCTCAAAAACAAAATCAAAAGAAATTCATATTAGTGAAAACTCCAACAGCATTACGCTTCAAAACCTATGATATGGTAAATATAAATGAAATTTGATTTACCTCTTGAAAAATTTTCTGGACTTTATCCCGAGGCATGGCTTTGTTTGGATAAGGATTTTTCTAAAGAGGAAATTAAAAACCTCATTCTTAGACAAGATAAAAATGAATCACAAGGACTTTTAAGCACTGTAATTCTTGATGTAAATTTATTATGCAAATGGATTATTGAAAGCAGTGGGGAGCCTATCCCGAGGGAAAACATACTAGGCTCTCTTTCGCGCCAGGAAGTATTAAAAATGCTTTTATCTGAACGGCGCATACTTACGCAACTTAAAGAAATAAAAAGATTACGGCGCCAACGGGGTTTTTACAAAAAACTTGATCGCGCAATACAAGCGGGAAGAAATTCATTTTCACATAATGATGAAGAACGAGTTATGTCGGAGCGCCTTAACGAACTACTTGGTACTAACACTGTTAGGGAAGATGTTCGTGCCCTTGCTATAACCTATGAAGCATGGATGAATGCTAATAATTATTATGATCCTGCAATGCTTTTACAAAAGGCACATGCAGTTTTAGATTCTGGCGCGAAACATTTTAACTGGCCCAAAGAAATATATTTTCTTAGGTCCCAAAAACTTGAAAGTTTATGTGCAACTTTTTGGGAGAAAATTAAATCTTACGCGAAATTAAACATGTTGGGTATTGATAATACTTCTTTTATTGCTGCCCAAACCCCACAAATAAACTGGGACAAATGGCACACCCTTGACGATGCAACAGAGAGCCTTGCCGAGACTTTATCTGAACACGCTAAAAAAAATGGTATTGAATCATTAAAAGATCATGTTGTTCTTATTCCTGATCTTCCAAAAATCAGAAGGTCCTTTCGCCGCTCACTTCAAAGTTGGGGCCTGTATTTACTTGATCCAAGAAATCCTGCAGCACTTAAAGAAGAAGAAAATATTAAATGGGGGCTAATCCCACTTGATGTTGTAGCCAGCAGATTTGAAAGAGAAAAGGTTGTTTCATGGATCAGAAACAGATATCCTGACAGGCAAAATGAATGGGTTAGAGATATTTATGCCAGAGGTATTTATAGGGGACTTGGTGCTTACAGTGGCGGAAAATTAGCCGAATTATATGATAAGCTTTCTAACTTATACGATAAACTTGGTGGCAAACAGAATATAAAATCATTATCTGAGGCACATATTAAAATTTTAGAAAGTGAAACAGCTTTTCAAAAAAAAGAATGGGCCATTAAAGTGTTTAGAAAGTTGTGGCAAGATACAATAAAGGACCGCGAAAGGGTTTTTAATCTAGAAAAGAAAGCATCTCTGCTTTTCTGGCTTGATGGACTTAAAATACGTCTTGAACAAGCGGAATTTCCTCAAATAAAAAAGCCAAAAAATGGTGTTGTTGTATACAGACTTAATCAGATTATTTCTACTAGTGTAAAACATCTTTGGGTATTGGGACTTCCACCCGAGTGGTTTTCTATGTCACAAAATGGTGATTACTGGTGGAACAACAGGGAGCGCGAAATACTTGCATCTGAATTTCAGGTTCGCTCTGAGCACCAGATAATTGAAGAAAAAAAATGGGCCTTTTCATCTTGGTGCTATAATTGTGAACAAATTGTATTTCTTGATTCTTATTATGATCCTGATGGGAAAGAAAGAGAAAGCCTACTCCCAGTACTTCGTGAACTTGGTTTTATTGATTTACAAGTCGCCGAAGAAAAGGGTGCACATTTTAGGTTCTTACCCGGCATGAATCCAATTGTTAATATTCAAAACCAGGAAATTAAACTTAGTACACAAAACACATCTGAAGTGTATGCGTCTGATCTTGATCTTTACAGCCGGTGTCCTTTTCTTGCGCTAACATATACACACTGGCAATTAAGAGATTTAAAAGAGCCTGATATTGAACTTTGGGGGAATGTGAGGGGTACCTTACTTCATAAATCGGTTGAAATACTGGTAGGGTCAAGAAACAAAGATGGAGAGTTTTCAAAATCCCCACAAGAGGCTCTTCAAGAAGCGTGGCTGCTAAAACCTCCAATGGGAATGATTTCACGGCCCAAAATTGAAGCTTATTTAAAACAAAAGCTGATAAAAGTTCTTGAAATATTTTGTGAGGAAGAAAGTAAGTATGCCAAACGTTCCTGCACATCGGTTATGAGTATAGAAGATATGCATCTTCAAATAAATCTTGACGGGGTTAATGTGCAAGGCAGACCCGACAGGGTTGATAAACACCCGGAAGGCCTTTTTGTTATAGATTATAAAACTTCTGATCCAAAAACCAAAGGCATTGAAATGGTTGAGCTTGGAGATAGTCTTCAGTTACCATTTTATGCAATTGCTATTGAAGAAGAACTAAAAACACCGGTGCTTGGCACGCAGTTTATCCAACTCAATTCAAAAGGATCAAGGAGCCAGGGAATTTTCTTTATGGATTATAACGGTAAAGAAACCGGAAAACTTACAAAAACCACAAAGACAAATAAGAGTCTTCTTGCCATTCAACCCGAAGAAGCATGGAAAAAATGTAAGGTTCACATTCAAGAACATGTTAAAAAATTTACTAATGGCGAATTTTCACCACGCCCCAAGAAGGAGGATCGTTGTAAAGGGTGCGCGATTAAGGACCTTTGCGGAAAAAGAAGGATTGAGGCACGTTCAGGTGAAAATGATGAGTAAACAAAAAAAAATAAAAATTACGTTTAACGATTTATCGGCTGAACAACAAGAAGTTTGTACAACCTGGAACCAGGGAATGGCTATTCTTGCTGGGGCCGGTTCTGGAAAAACCACAACTTTGGTATTTAAATGTCAGAAGCTTGTAGAAAACTTTCCTGAATCAAGATTTATTGCTGTGTCTTTTACTGAACGCTCTGCAAGTGATCTTAAAGAAAAATTATCTGAAATGTTTCTTGATATGGGTAAACTTGAAGAATTCAGAAGGCATTGGGTCACGACTATTCATGGTTTTTGCCGCTCAATTATAAAAGAATTTCCACGCGAATCTGGTGTTGATGGAGAAGAGGTTATTTTATCCGATGCACAAGCCAATTCGCTTTGGGATCAAACAGTTTCTAATCTCTGGTTTGAGGAAAGTCCTGAAAATATTCAAGAATCACTTACAAGGTTACTTGATCGTGAAAGCCGCACATCTTTGCAAGCACTGCTTAGAAGAATCAAGGAATTATCATCATTTGGTGCCATGGATTTTCTGGCAAAATCAAAAAGACCTGATGAAAAAGATCTTTTTGGAATATCCCAGTTTGTACTCACTCATTACGAGCGCCTGAAAAAAAGGCGCGGGGCCATGGATTTTAATGACCTTGAAAATTTGGCTTATAAAGCGCTGCAATATGAACATGTAAGATTGACGTTTCATAAGCGTTTTAACCTAGTGCTTGTTGATGAGTTTCAGGACACAAATCCAGTTCAAGCTAAAATAATTCAGGCCATCATTAGACCGGATTTTTCCAATCTATGCATTGTTGGTGATCCAAAACAATCAATTTACCGTTTTAGAGATGCAGATGTTAGTGTTTTTAGAGAGTTTGCATCAAAAATGCCCAAGCAATTCTCAATTCAAAAAAATTTTAGGAGCAGGGAAGGCATTATTAATTTTGTTAATACTGTTTGTGAACCACTTTTTGAAAGTTCAGATATTCCCTATGAGGCCCTAGAACCCACCAGGCCACCTGACGAAAAACTTGAACCTGTTGTAAAACTTTTATTTGAAGAACCCCTTGAACTTGGATTGTGGATACTTAATGAAGTAAAAAATGGTGTGAAACTTGAAGAAATGGCACTTTTATTTAGACGCTTAAGGGGGAACGAAAAGTGGCTTGAGACCTTAAATAAAATGAGAATACCACTTGCAATTGGTGGTGGAGGATTCTTTTGGGAGAACCCAAGAATTCGTGAACTTTTTTATTTTCTCAAATGGTGGGATCAACCCGATGGGAACCAGTATTCAGGAATGATTTTTCTTCGCGCCCCATGGGTTTCAATTAGTGACGAGGTTTTAGACTCTTGGATTAAAATTCAAGACGCGGGACAAGAGTATAACGGATTATGGTTTAATTTTATTAACTCACCTCATCGATTGGCAAAAATTCTTAAACCATTAAGCCAAGAAGTATTAAAGCCAGGAGAGCTACTTTTGGCACTTCTTGAAGATGAAATAGTTGAAATGGAGCTTGGCTCCTCAATTCTTGCGCTGTGGCACAAGGTGGAGGAGCTTTCTCTTCAGTGGCAGGATTTTCACCATGTTGTTCGTGACCTATCTTCTATGCTTGAATCATCAAAGCGTGAAGGTGAAATTCCACCGCCAAAAAATCGTGGACAACTTCCTGTTCTTACAATTCACAGCGCAAAGGGGCTTGAGTATAAACATGTTATTTTAGTTGAATTTCCTGAAAAACCATCAAGAAAGACTTCAGCACCTCTTTTGTTCTGGGATAGAAAAGAAGGGGCCTCTCTTGGAATTAGATCAGAATCAGGCGAGCGAGATAAAAAAGCTGAAGAATTTTGGCGCGCTTTGGAAGAAAAAAAAGAGCTTGATGAGCTTAAAAGAATTTTTTATGTGGCTCTGACTAGGGCGCAGGAAAGACTTATTTTAGGGTTTATAAAACCAATTTTAGATAATGGAAAAAAAGCAAAAACGGCACCGGGACTTACTAAAAGTATTTACAGAATGTCCTTTTGGCGAGGTTGGATTGAGGCTGTAAGCGGAGACATAAAGGCAAAATTTATAAACAGCGATGAGCTAAAAAACAAATCAAGTGATGTAAGTAATTTTGAAGGTTCAAGTAATACTCAAAACAACAGGCGCAAGAGCTTTGATTTTCCAATAGAATTTACATTTCCAAGACACGGTGTCACTTCACTTAATACTCTTA
>CAZQUK010000155.1:0-8335 GCA_964596435.1 uncultured Oligoflexia bacterium | reverse complement strand
CCGGCAAATACCTTTAAATATTAGTTTATAGCTATATATACGTAAATATTAATTAATTATATTTTTATTACTAATTTTTATTGACTTTTTGTGCCTTGGGTCATATTTACCCACATCAAGGAGAAAACAAATGAAAACAAAATATTCAATTCTAATAATAATTCTAATTTTGTTTAGTCACGCCAGTTTTGCAGGAGGCGGTAGCGACGGTGGAGTCAATCTTAAAAAATCCTCAGAAAAAACTACAGGTGGGGGTGGAGATGGTGGCGTTGGAGGCTGAACAAAAAGAAAATAGCAAAAAAAAAGGATTCATTCTTGAAACAAGCATGAACCCTTATTTGATAACAGACTAATCTAAAGTTATTAAATAACGGCTCCTGCTTAAAAATTCAAGGACAAAATCCAAATAGAGAGAAATAAATCATTTAACTTACCCTAGGTAAGAGAAAGGCAGCAGTATATGCAATTAGTTGATAAATACGTTATTAAAAAAAATAACCAAACAAACCTAAACCCTTTGATCGGAAATAGTCAGTCAATTAAGGAGCTTAAAGACATAATCAACA
Organism: uncultured Oligoflexia bacterium; assembly: GCA_964596435.1. GTDB lineage: Bacteria > Bdellovibrionota > UBA1018 > UBA1018 > CAZQUK01 > CAZQUK01. The sequence goes on along the minus strand of CAZQUK010000155.1, from coordinate 7,769 downwards.
AAGTCAAAATGAGCAACCTGAACATTCTTATTACCGGCGAAACTGGAACAGGCAAAGAAATAGTAGCCAGATTAATCAGAAAAAAACTCACAAGCCAACCAAGCGAACCTTTTGTGGCCGTTGATTCCGCCACAATCCAAGGCAGCATTGCCGAAAGCATTCTTTTTGGACACGAAAAAGGTGCCTTCACCGGTGCAGACAGACAACAAAAAGGTCTATTCGAACTCGCAAACGGTGGCATTATCTACTTTGACGAAATTGCAAACATGCCACTCGATATTCAATCAAAACTACTGCGCGTTCTTCAAGAAAAAGAAATCAGAAGAATCGGCGCCACATACACCATGCCATTAAATTTTAGAATAATTGCCGCAACAAATAGGAACCTAGCTGAAATGGTACAAAAAGGCGAATTCAAAGCAGACCTCTACCAAAGACTTAACGTACTACCTATAAACATCAAACCACTTAAAGATAGAACAGATGACATACCATTATTAATCAGCCATTTTTTAACAAAAGACATTACACATAAAAATGAACTCGTTTTTTCAAACGATGTAATTCGTGTTTTTGAAAAATATTCGTGGCCCGGCAACATACGTCAACTTAAAAACATGGTTGGATTCGTTTCAACAATGGCCAACAACGATGTTATTGACGTAGACGATTTACCTAACGACTTATACGTATTTGCCAAAAGCCCAGAGTACCAAAACAGCAAAGAAATTACCGGTGATTTTTTTTCAAGCAGCCAAAAAACCTACTACGACATCGTTGATGAGTTTGAAAATAATTTTCTAAAAGTTGCGTACTCACAAGAAAACGGCAGAATTTCAACGTTAGCAAGAAAACTTCAAATGGATCGCTCTCATCTTACTCTAAAATTAATTAACTACGGCATACACATACCAAAGGCGAAGATGAAAGACCAGGAAGAGACCCAACTTGAAACAATCTAAAACTAAGCTAACACAAATAAAGCTCTAAAAGATTTTCATACGACTGGCCAGTCGGGGTGTTTATTATGATTTTCCTAGTTTTTTTTTGTCTGAACGCTTTAATTTTTTGATCTGATGCTCGCGTTTAAGAGCCAGACTTTTTGTAAAACCAGATTCAACATAAAACATCTGACAGGGATGCCGTCCGCGCGTGTACTTGGCCCCCTTCCCTGCATTATGAAGCCCCACCCTTTGCTCAACATTATTGGTGATACCTGTATAAAAAGTTTCATCCGGACATTTTAAAATATAAACAGAATAGTTTTTAGGGGTTTTCATTCGATTTTTTTATTTCTTCAATGAGCTCAAGAATTCGGTCCTTATCTTCATCGCTTGTAAACAAAAAAGAGTACCCCTTTTGTGAAGTAAAAAGGCCATCTAAAATACGATCAGTTCCGGTTATAGAATTTTAAAGCATATAATTCACTGCTGTCCGGTTCGGAGCACAGCATAAAATTAAAAAAGGCTTGAAATCAACCTGTGATATAAAGGTTTTTGCTAAAAAATCTATTCCACAGGAGACCCAAGCCCATGAGTTATTCAACTGTTTTTCATCAAGTTGTCAATCTGATTTCTCGCACAGAATTTGAATCTATAGTTGCCAAATATAACGGCAACATGGGTGTTAGAAAATTGGATTGTTGGACGTGGTTTGTGGCACTTTTATTTGGACAAATGTCAGGTCATGATTCAATAAGGGCAATTGAACGATTATTTGCACATAAAGACCCTCAGATGCAAAAACTTGGCTTTGGCCCAGTCAGGCGCAGTACACTTGCTGATGCAAATGCACATCGGCAAGTAATAATACTTGAAGATCTTTTTAAGTATTGTCTGGCAATGGCTTATCAATATGCGCCAAGAAAACACAGATTAAGATTTTGTGGAGATGTTTTTGCATTAGATTCAACAACCATTGAACTATGTTTAAAACTTTGTCCTTGGGCAAGATTTCATCACGAAAAAACCGGAAAAGGCGCTGTAAAACTGCATACTGCAATTGATATTGCAAATGACCTCCCTCAATTTGCAATCATTACTGACGGCAGACAGCATGACGTTAAGGTTGCCAAACAAAACCTTAGAATCAAAAAGTTCCTCGGAACCTCGTTAAATGCAGTGAAATCACAGATTTTAGTGGCTTTGATTGCTTATCTACTCGTGCAAATTTTACGCTACAGTTTGAAGTCAAATATTAGCATTACTGATGCTATGGCTGTAATAGGAACATTACTTCTGCTAAAAGAGCCTATTTCAAGGCTTTTGGGTGAACTTCCTAGAACTTGTCGCCACCCTCCAAATCCTCAATTATGCTTCAAACTCTTCTAAATGAACCGGACAGCAGTGAAGCCATTTATAAAAGATCTCAAGGAAGTTTACAAGGCATCGACATACGAAATTGCAGAAACGAATTTAAAACTTCTGGAAGAAAAATGGATGGATAAATGCCCATCCGCGGTGTCTGGTTGGGTAGCAAATTGGTCTAATCTTTCAACATATTTTCAATTTCCTGCTGAGGTCAGAAAAATGATTTACACCACAAATGCGGTTGAAGCACTTCGTCGTCAGTTCAGAAAAGTTACCAAAACAAAAGGCGCTTTTCCAACTGATGACTCATTAAAAAAGATGCTTTATCTCGCGACTCTTGACTTGAAAGGATCTTTTCGCAATAAAAGGGAGTGGCCGACAATGCTAGGCCAATTAAAAAATGTATTCGGTGATCATATTCCTGAGAGTGCGGTCTAAATGATAACCCGCCGGTTTACACAAAATTATTTACACTCTCCTTTTTAGATAAGACACTAAATCCCGGCTTATTACTCTGTATACGCAACACTCGTATAACCAAGCGCATCCCGTTCTGCCTCGGTGATTTTACCTCTGTTGGAATCGGTTATGCTTGAGCCAAAATACATGCTTCCGCTGATGATGCCTACAATGTCATACACACCGTGACCGACTTCCTCAAGTGCGGTTGCACCTAAAAGAGCGCAGGTAAGTCCTGCAACATTTTTTGCGACTCCGGTTGACCAATCAGTAGCACCACACTCAGAGTTGTCGTTAAAATAAGTAGCCATTGAGCCCGAAGGAGTATAGCTGATACTAACGAGTGTATAGTTGATTTTTGTAGCGCCATTAAAGTGTGCGCCATCAAAAGCATAGGTATAGGTATAAACGACTTCTGATATTACATTACCAGCGCATGAGGTTGTCCCATTGACATTGTCATCAAAATGCTTGTGGGTTATCACAAGGTTTGTTGCACTAGAAAAGTTATATGTCGTTGTCTGGTCTCCCACACCACCGCCCTCGGTACAGGCTGTTGTCCATGTGCCAAGCACATCCGTACTTGTAAGCGGGGTAATGACTGAGAAAGGAATATTTGTATAGGTAAGAGCATCGCGTGCCCCGGATGTGGTAGCGGCTCTGTTTGGATAAGAAGTCGAACTTGCACTTGAACCAAACTTCAAGGCACCGCTATCTAGACCAATAACATCATAGAGCGTGGCTGCTGCCGACACAAGCGCACTTCCACCAAGAGTGTTTGTACATGTTCTACCAAGAACATCCTTGGCGGTTCCATTCGCCCAATCGCCATAACCACATTCAGTGACACTATTTAACAAGGCAGCCAATGAATACGTAGTATAGTTGATGCTTGTTACTGTATAATTAATTTTATTTCCCCCTCGGCTGTATGTATCACCAATAGTATAAGTATATGTATATATAATCTGTCTATTTGGTTGCGAGTTGGTACAGGACGTTGCTTCGTCTGTATATTCCTGATAAGAGGTTTTATAAATCCTAAGAGTTGTTGCGTCTACAAACTCATAAGTTGTTTGCGTATCACCCATACCACCACCTTCGGCGCACGCCATGCTCCACGAACCAACAAGGCCACCCGCCGTCACCGTTGATGGCAGCGCTGGACACATGTCAGCTATATCAGAGGATGAAAGATTAATATTATCAAAATAAACATTTTTATAATCCATACCACCACCTGCTGCATTGGAGCCATAACCCCAAACAGCAAAGGTGTTTAATTCGCTGCTTATTGCACCAAGCGATGTTCCACCGCAATCACCATCTGCAGTTACTGCAGTATCGCTATCCATTTGTGCGGTAAAACAGTTGCCGTTAAGATCAAACTCGACCTCAAGCGTATGCCACTCGCCATCATCCCAATCAGCAGAAGCAGCATCGCAACCATAACTATCCTCACCTACAAACTTCATAAGCGTCAGATATTCCTGACCACCACCATTCATAAAGCCTGCGGTTCTCCATTTTGTTACATCGTTTGCACCATCATTATGACCCCAAACAAGCGATATAAGACCACCATCGCTATCAACCATGGTGCCCCCTGTTTTAAATCTAAGGTGCACCTTTTGATATGCCTTGGTCATATCAGCAACACTTGATGTAACTGGATAAATTGCGCTTCCTAAAACCACAAAATTGCCTGCTGCCGGGGCATTTCCCTCATAATCAAGATATACTGATTTTGATGATCCGTCATATGCAATTAGAGACGACAAACCCAGATCAATTGTACTTGCATATATGCTTGTTCCAACAATCCATGGGCCGTAATAGCCAGTGGTACCAACGGGTGTGGCGCCACTAAAAGCCTCAAAAGTTTCGTAAATATCCCCTCCACTGCTACTACTGCTGCTACTACTACTGCTTGCGCTTGTGGTTTCAGGAGCAGCTGCAGCTGCATCCGCACTTCCTTCATCCTTGCCACACCCAGAAAGGAGGCCAACGCAAGCTATTAAAACAGAAAGAACGAATAAAAACATTTTATTATTTTTTGTCATGGCAAACATACTCCCTTGACTATCTTTAATATTGTGCCATATCTATCACCCCGTATCAAGCCCCTTATCACATAGGCATGACTCGCTTGCAGGACAAATGTAAACGACAGCAATTACAACTCCTTATTGAGTTCAATAATATTATAGAAACCAAAACCGGAGGCAGACACACTTGTGCGTTTAAAAAAGATAAAACAGTATGGTGCTGGGGTGGAAATAGCTTAATGAAAATGCAGTATCTACTCGATTAAATTTTTAAACTTTTCAGATAACGCATATTTCCTGCTTTTTCGCGCAGGATCCGAATAATTGGTAAGATTTTTCTCAAAAAGCTCTTCTGATAAATTATGTAAACTGGGAAGAATTATATGCTTTAAAATTCTATAACCTTTTTTTGCTGTCTAATATGAAGAACAAGTTTTCCATCTTGCTTTATTTCTCAATAAGGCATTTTCAATTAATTCAATTACTGAAAACAAGAAGAGGCTCGAATATAAATTCAATCATGACGGACAACCCGCCCCATTTTCGCCAGATAGCAGATTGATTGAAATTAAAGGCATTGAATCAGGAATAGTATCATTTAAATATGAAGGCACGATTAAAAACATCATCAATGAAGTTAATATGATTAATTCAAGGTTGGTAGAACTTGCGAGATATTCTGGATGGTATCCTTTTAATAAGACCTCTGGCACATTAAAATTCGAATTATAGATTACAATTCCTAATGAATATACCGTTATTACAAATGGCAAAGAAATTGAAAATCATATTTCAAAAAATATACGGTTTATGAAATACCAGTCGTTTGAAGGTGCAAAAGACATAATAATACTTGCTTCAAAGGATTTCAGTACATTAAAAACACATGAAAACAATATCGATATAGAACTTACTGGCCGCAAAAAAGAATTGAGAGAATTAAAAACCAGACTTAAACTGCTAGTGCGAGCACAACATGAAATCACCAAATTATATGGTCATGCAGATTCTAATAATATTTTACGCATTGTTATTACCCCCAGAGCGGGTTGGAGTTATTCAAGAATACCAGTAATTATCATTTCTCGCGCATATGAGAAATCCTCAAAGGGGGACCCCCTTGCCTTTGAATTTAATATTCAAGGAATGATTCACGAAATAGCACATTTTTGGTGGAACATAGCCAATACCAATACAACTGAAGATTGGATCAATGAAGGTCTTGCTGAATTTACTGCTTTTTTTATTGCCAAAAATTTGTTTGGCAATAAATATTATGAAAATAATATGACTGAATATCGCAAGCAAATAAAAGAAATAAAGACAAACTCGGCAATTATAGCTACAGAATTGGGATCACCAGACCAGTATCGAAATCGTTACGTAAAACCTGCATTAATGTTTGAGACACTACGCAAAAGGTATGGCGATGCTAAGTTGTTCAATTTTCTAAAAATACTTTATTTGGAATTTAAATGGACAAAAAATGCAAATACAAAACAATTTATAGCGCTACTTGAAAAGAACATTAATAAAGATGCTGCTATTTATTTTGATGAAAAACTTAAAAGCACAAACTGGAATGAATGAGCTATGAGACTGGAAGTGTGTAATTACTAGGCATTAGTATCGTTTTTGCCACAATATATCGGTATAATTTGTGACAATAATGTCTTGACGCTGCCACATATTGTTAGTATATTATGTGGCAAGGAGCTGTATAGAAATGTCTCAGTGTATTGCAAGTATAGTTAAAAAAAGAATCATAACCCATGGAAAAGGCTGGTGTTTTACGCCCAAACACTTCCTCGACCTTGATAGTGACACTGGCGTTAGAAGCGCCTTGTCCCGACTCACGCGGGATAAGATAATCAGACGGCTCACGCAAGGGCTGTATGAATATCCCCGCGAACATGATGTTTTAGGAACTCTTCCACCCCAAGTGGACCAAATAGCAAAAGCTATTGCTGAAAAAAATGGAATTCGCATTCAGCCAACGGGGGCATATGCAGCAAATATCGTGGGACTTTCGGAGCAGGTACCAGGACGCATCATCTTTCTAACAAATGGCCCATCAAAGAAAATAAAAATTGGTAAGATTGAGATTCAGTTCCGAACAGCAAGGGAAAAAACGATGTATCCAGCTGGCACTAAAGTCGGACTTGCAATTCAAGCTCTTAAGAATTTAGGAAGGACTCATGTTGACGATATTGCACAAAGGCGCGTGAAACGATTTCTTCATGGGATAACTCCACATGAGTTGAAAAAATATTTAAAATACGCCCCGCAGTGGATTCGTGTGATTATCTTAAACATTATGGAAAAAGGCAGATGACAGAACTTTATCTTTTACCGGCTGAAAAACGGAAACCATTTTTTGAATCTGCCGCTTATGAAATGCAAATCCCTATCGAGATTATTGAAAAGGATTACTGGGTCGTGTGGACTTTGGAGCGACTCTTTTCGTTAGCAGATCTTAAGTCACACTTAACATTTAAAGGCGGAACATCGCTTTCAAAAGTTTATGGAATTATCGAACGTTTTTCGGAGGACATTGACGTTTCAATCGAACGCAATTTTCTTGGATTTGATGAGAATAAAGATCCCGAAAAACTTTCCTCGCGAAGTAAACAAAAGGTTCTTCTTGAGAACATCTCGCAATCTTGTTCCAACTACATTCAAGACAAAATGCTTCCAGATCTCAAAACATGCCTTTCTGCAAAACTCAGCACAAATGAAAGTTGGCAGGTTCGAAACGATACTGATGACTCCTCAAGGCAGACATTATTATTTGAATATCCCAGTATCGTGCCTAAAGACGGCTACATTCACCCAGTTGTGAAAATTGAAATGGGTGCAAGAGCAGAGCACTGGCCTGTAAGCGAACATAAAATCCAAAGTTATACCCCAATTGAGCAAAAAAACTTAAGTGTCTAGACGAAATAGATAGAAA
>CAZQUK010000154.1:1216-8417 GCA_964596435.1 uncultured Oligoflexia bacterium | reverse complement strand
GGATTTTATCTGTATCGAATACGCCGAAAAAGACAAGCTCTATATTCCCGTATATAATATGAATTTAATTCAAAAATACTCCGGCGCGGGGGCAAAAACACCACTGAGTAAACTGGGAACTTCAAAATTTACAAAAGACAAAGCGCGGGCCAAAGAATCTGCAAAAAAATTGGCTTTCGATTTAATTGAGCTCCAGGCTCAAAGAAAGCTAAATAAAGCTTTTTATATGTCACCCCCCGATTCTCTTTTTAGAGAATTTGAGGCCAAATTTCCATTCGTTGAAACCCCAGACCAAATTAAAGCCATTGAAGATACTCTTTCGGACATGGGGTCTGGTGTTCTTATGGATCGACTTATTTGTGGAGACGTTGGGTATGGAAAAACCGAGATAGCCCTTCGTGCCGCGTTTCGGGTGGTCTCAGAAAACAAACAAGTGGCGGTTCTCGTGCCAACAACGGTTCTTGCACAACAACACGAAAATTCTTTTTTAGAAAGAACAACGGATTATCCTATAAAAACAATTTCGCTGTCTCGGTTTAAATCAAAAGCAGAACAAAGAACAATTATTGAAGAGTTAAAAGAGGGCCGCGTTGATATTGTAATAGGCACCCACCGTCTTTTGTCTAAAGATGTAATATTTAAAGATTTAGGCCTGATTATCGTGGACGAAGAACACCGGTTTGGTGTTGAACACAAAGAAAAGCTCAAAATGTTAAGCACCAAAACTCACGTACTCACCCTTACAGCAACGCCCATACCAAGAACGCTTCAAATGGCTCTTTCTGGCTTAAGAGATATAAGTTTAATTACAACCCCCCCCATGGATCGTCTCTCAATTAAAACATATATTGCAAAATATGACGAAAATCTCATTAAAAGGGCCATCGACTTCGAATTAAACAGAAACGGCCAGGTGTTTTTTGTGCACAACAAAGTTAAAACCATTTATGACTTTGCCAAAAGAATCGGAGCGCTTGCGCCAGCCGCAAAAGTTTGTGTTGGCCACGGTCAAATGAAAGAAAGGGATCTTGAAAAGGCCATGCTTTCTTTTTATAAAAAGCAAACCAACGTTTTGGTCTGCACGAGCATAATAGAATCTGGCCTGGACATCCCTTCGGCAAACACCCTTATTATTAATCGGGCCGATCAACTTGGGCTTGCTCAGTTATACCAAATTCGCGGTCGCGTAGGTCGCTCACAAAACCGGGCCTTTGCATATCTTTTAGTACCACCCTTAACAAAAATAACACCCGAATCCAGAAAACGACTTGAGGCCATTCAAAGATTTGTGGAGCTTGGAAGTGGTTTTAACATTGCCTCTTGTGATCTTGAAATAAGAGGCGGAGGAAATCTTCTTGGGCCCCAGCAGTCTGGCCACATTTCCGCTGTGGGGTTTGATTTATACATGGATCTTCTTGAAGAAGCGGTATCACAACTTAAAGGACAAAAAACAAAAACCGCCTCATCAGAAAAAGAGCCCGAAATAAAAACCGCTTATCCCTCTTTTCTTTCTGAAGACTATATTCCCGACGTGCACCAGCGCCTTGTTATTTATAGAAGACTTTCTGATACGCTCTCCTACGAAGATGTGGTCGTTATTGAAGAAGAGCTTAAAAATCGCTTTGGGCCGTTACCAGAAGAGGCCAAAAACCTCCTTTGGATAATAAGACTAAAGCAACTCTTAAAAAAATATGGGATTACCGCTCTTGTTGTTGGAGAGGAAAGGGCTTCGCTTATGTTTTCAGCAAAGACTTCTTTTGAAACAAAAAAACTTGTTTCTCTTGTTTCAGACAGGCCCGATTTATATCAAATATTCCCGGATTCAAAATTTGTTGCAACCCTTCCCACCAAAAATCCTGGGGATCTGTTTTTCTCGGTTGAAAAACTGCTGTCACTCGTGTGTGCGCCGCGCCAATAAATATTTTACCGTAATCTCTGTGGGTTATTGCAAAGCCGCTTGTCTGCTGATAGCTTTAAACATTATGAAAACAAAAATATTATTATTATTTGCAATGGTAATACTCCCCCCGTCGTCATCGGCGGCCAACATAGTTGCCACGATAAACGGGAAAGCTATAACAGTAAAAGAGTTTGAAGATAAGTATCAACGTAATTTAAAATTCTATCGATATAATGTTCCATCAAAAGGGGCTTTTCTTGAGGACCTAATTAAAAGAGAACTAGGAATCCAAGAAGCCAAACGGCTTGGTCTTGAAAAAAACCCTGAGATAGAGGAGCGAATGAACACCGTGCTTTACCACGCTCTTCTTGAAAACTCCATTAATAGCAAGATTGAAAAAATTCATGTTAGTGATAAAGATGCTGAAAAATATTATTATAAAAACCCCGAAATTCGCACAAGTCACATTTTTGTTGCTCTTCCCCCAGATTCTGACAAAAACGCAGAAGAAAGGGCCAAGGCTAAAATATTAAAAATTCAAGGAATGCTTAAAAGTCAAAAAATGAGCTTTGCAGAAATAGCGCAGAATCAATCTGAAGACAGCTCCGCGCCCGTCGGGGGTGATCTTGATTTTCAAACAAAAGATCGGCTTGACCCCAAATATTACGAAACCGCACGCGCCTTGGCGCCGGGAAAAGTTAGCGACGTTATTAAAACGCCATTTGGCTACCACATAATTAAACTCGTTTCTGTTCGTCCATGGGGAAGCGCAGATAAAGCCAAGATTAAACGCCTTGTTTTTGAAGAGGAAAAAAGCAAATTGTTCGAATCCTATATGGATACCCTTAAGAAAAAGGCCAATATTTCAAGGAACTTAAAAGTATTAAAGTAGTATTTTCAAAGCGGCCCACGATGGCGCGGCGCGGTTTGTTTTTACTATATTATATATTGATAAATAAGCACAATTTGTGTCAAAAATGCCTTATGCGAAACTTCATATATTTTTTTATTTTTGTGGCCCTTGGGCTGTTTTTTCAATCTGCACCCTTAGCGTCCGTGCTTATTGACCGTCTTGAGTCGGCCGTTAACAACGAACAAATATTGCATTCTGACGTTGAGTATTTTCGCAAAACACTACTACTTCGTTCTCAGCTTGATCCAATGTTTGCGAACACACCTCTGGCAAACAAAGAGATCGTTAAGGATGATGATATTCTGCAATTTTTAATTGATGAAAAAATCATTACACAGGCCTTTCCAATAAAGGACGCTGAAGTTGAACAGCAAATTAGCTCTATAGAGAGTACGAACAGAATTTCCAGGCGCGAACTCAAAGACACACTAAGCGATCAAGGGTTTTCGTTTAATGACTATTTTGAACTAATTCGTATTAATCTCTCCAAAAGAAATTTAATTGATAGGGAAATAAGAGTAAAAATAAACATTACTGAAGATGATGTAAAAAATTATTTTTTTAACAAGCACCTAAAAAGCTCCTCACTTCCGGTTTCATACCACATTAAAATCATCAGCGTCTCTCCTTCTAATTATAAAACCGCACAGGCCGCTAAAGCCGTGACCCTTCAAGCCAAAAACTCCATTGACGCTGGCGAACCGTTTGAAGCGGTTGCAAAGCGTGTTAGCGATGATAATTCGGCAACTACCGGTGGTGATTTAGGGAAGCTTGAAGAAGATAAGCTATCCCCGCTTTTTAAAAATACTATTAATAAAATGAAAATTGGTGAGGTTAGTGATGTGGTTGGTTCAGCCGAAACGAATTTTTACATATTAAAACTAACAGACATCAGCTCCACGGACCCTGAAAAGTTTAAAAGCACAAAAGACGAAATAAGAAATTTTCTTTATTCACAGGAATACCAAAACCAAATCACCCTTTGGCTTGAGCGCCAGAGACAAAATGCATATATTCATAAAGCACCGGACGCAAACACCCCCAAACGCCAAAAAAGAGAAAAGGAAGCTAAAAAAAATGGAAAACCTTAAAATAAATCCCTCGGCATTTAGAGAATATGACATTCGTGGCATAATTGGTGAGGATTTGTCTCCTGAGTTTGCTTATGCTTTAGGCCTCAGCTATGCACATTTGCTAAAATCAAAAGTAAGGCCCAAAGACGGAAATGGCCTTAAGGTTTCTATTGGATGGGACTGTCGGCATAGCGGTGAAGAATATTCATTGGCCCTAATAAAGGGCATTAGCGAATGTGGAATTGATGTAATAAGCCTTGGCGTGTGCCCAACGCCCCTAACATACTTTAGTATTCACCACCTTAAGCTTGATGGCGCCATTATGGTAACCGGCTCCCACAACCCTCCGGAGTATAATGGCTTTAAAGTTTGTGTGGGCAAAGACACCCTACACGGCGCGGAAATTCAAGAAATTAAAAAAATAATGGAACAAAACCCCGCACCCGGGGATCGCGCGGGCAGCATTACCTCATTCCCAATAATAGATTCTTATTTAGAATACATAAAGTCGATAGCAAGACCCCTTAAAAAACTTAAGATTGTTCTGGATGCTGGCAATGGAACCGCGGGACTTGTTGCGCCTAAACTTTTCGGCGATCTTGGAATAGAGGTAGTTTGTCTTTTTTGCGATCCAGACGGAAGCTTTCCGAATCATCATCCAGATCCGACTGTACTCAAAAATCTTACTCATTTAATAAATAAAGTTAAAGAAACCAAGGCCGATCTTGGCGTAGCTTACGACGGCGATTCTGATCGCATAGGCGCCGTAAATGAAAACGGGGGCGTCATTTTTGGTGATGAACTAATGATAATCTTTTCAAGAGATATTTTAAAAGAAAAAAAAGGTGCCACAATAATTTCAGAAGTAAAATCAAGTCATAGGTTATATCAAGATGTTGAAAAAAGGGGTGGTGTTCCTTTGATGTGGAAAACTGGGCATTCTTTAATTAAAGCGAAAATGAAAGAAACGGGGGCGGCGCTTGCAGGAGAAATGTCTGGTCACATGTTTTTTGCAGACAGATATTTAGGATATGATGACGCCATATATGCAACGCTTAGGCTGCTTGAAATCCTATCAAACTTTAAGGGCCCTCTTTCAACGGTTATTTCTGATCTTCCAAAAACAGTGTGCACACCAGAAATTCGAATAGAGTGCGCTGAAAACCTAAAGTTTGCCTTAATACAAAAAACTATTGCTCTTCTTTCAAAACAGCTGGCGCCATCACAAATCAACACCATTGATGGAATCCGTGTTGATTTTGGTAATGGTTGGGGATTGATTCGCGCCTCAAACACATCCCCAGTTATTGTTCTTCGTTTTGAGGCGACATCTATTGCTCTTCTGGAAAAAAACAAGTTGGTTTTACACGCAGCCCTCCTGCAGGCCGCAAAAGAGCTTGATCACCCGCCATTAAAACTAGAATGACGATTGAGGAAAACAGCAATATTATTGTTCGGGGCGCCAGGGTTCACAATCTTAAAAATATTAACGTTACCGTCCCCAGAGATGCTTTCACCGTCGTCACGGGCCCCTCTGGGTCTGGTAAGTCTTCTCTGGCTTTTGATACAATATATGCGGAAGGCCAACGAAGATACGTTGAGAGTCTTTCCGTTTATGCAAGACAATTTATTCATCAACTTGAAAAACCCGACGTAGAGTCTATCAAGGGGCTCAGTCCAACAATATCTATTGATCAAAAAACGATTAGCAACAACCCGCGCTCAACGGTTGGGACAACAACGGAAATCTTCGATTATCTGCGACTTTTATTTTCAAGAATTGCAAAACCTTTTTGCCACATTTGCCATAAACCAATAAGCTCTCAAACGACAAAACAAATTATCGAAACCATACTCGCACGCCCAGAGGGAAACAAGCTGGCAATACTTGCGCCAATTGTTCGTGGCAGAAAAGGTGAGTACCAAAAAGAATTACAGCTTTTGCGCCAAAAGGGCTTTGTTAGAGTTAAAGTTGACGGGGAGATAAAAGACTTATCAGACGATTTCGCCTTAGATAAAAACATAAAACATGATATTTTTGTTTTTATCGATCGTGTTGTTGTAAAAAAAAATCTTCCCTCTTTTTCTTCACGAGTTGAAGAATCCGTAGACCTTGCCCTTAAGCTTGGTTCTGGCCTGTTATTTATTGAAGACTTATCAAATCCCACCACTGAGAGTCTTCTTTTGTCACAAAATTACTCTTGTCCAACGTGCAATATAAATTATCCAACGCCAGAACCCAGGACCTTTTCCTTTAACAGCCCGGTGGGGTATTGTGCCGCCTGTAAGGGCCTTGGATTAAAAGACGACAGGTCTGTTTGTCCAAGCTGCAATGGTGCGAGGTTAAAAAAAGAAAGCCTATTTTTTAAAATATGTGAAAAAAACATTCGGGATTTGGGCAAATTAACAATTACCGGCTTGCAGTATTTTTTTAAAAATATTGAGTTAAGTAAAAACGATCTCCTTATTGGACAAAAGATTATTTCAGAGATTCTAAAAAGAACAGAATTTTTGCATAACGTTGGTCTTTCTTATCTTGATCTATATCGGCCTGTTTATTCTCTTTCCGGTGGCGAGGCCCAGAGAATCCGTCTTGCAACTCAAATCAGCAGTTCTCTGGTTGGGGTTATCTATGTTTTAGACGAGCCCAGCATAGGCTTACACCAAAAAGACAACGAAAAACTTCTTGGAACGCTTTTAGAATTGCGGGACAAGGGAAATACAATTATTGTCGTTGAGCACGACAGGGAAACCATAGAAAAAGCCGACTGGATTATCGACATGGGGCCAGGGGCCGGCACAATGGGTGGTCTTAATGTTGCTTCGGGTAAACTTAATGAGATAAAAGCTTCTAAAAATAGCCTTACAGGGAAATATTTATGTAACAAGCTCTCAATAGATTTTAATAAAAACAGGCGCGTTTTCGATAAAAACAAACACCTAACAATTACGGGGGCTAAAAAAAATAATTTAAAAAATCTTGATGTATCTTTTCCCCTTGGTCTTTTTGTTTGTGTAACGGGTGTGTCGGGTAGCGGAAAAAGCTCACTTGTGGTGGATACTCTTTATGCCCTTGTTCATGAAAATATTTATAATAAAAGAATAACGCTTTCCGATGTTTCTTCGGTGGTGGGTTTAGAGTTTATTGATAAAGTAATTGATATTAACCAAAAACCCATTGGTAAAACGCCAAGATCCAATCCGGCAACATATACTGGTCTTTTTGGGCTTATTAGAAATTTGTTTTCTGGTCTTCCAGAAGCAAAAATTAGGGGTTACGGTCCCGGACGGTTTTCTTTTAATACTAAAGGCGGT
>CAZQUK010000154.1:0-1206 GCA_964596435.1 uncultured Oligoflexia bacterium | reverse complement strand
TGAAGGAAGCGGTACAAAAAAAATCGAAATGCATTTTCTTCCAAATGTATTTGTACGGTGTGAGTCTTGTAATGGAAAACGGTACAATCGTGAGACCCTTGAGGTTAGATTTAAAAACAAAAACATAGCCGACGTATTAGACATGACAATCAGTGAGGCGCTGTCTTTTTTTGATAATGTTCCTTATCTAAAAACCAAACTAGACACGCTTGATAGAGTGGGGCTTGGATATCTAAAGCTTGGTCAAAGCGCCACAACGCTTTCCGGTGGCGAGGCCCAGAGAATTAAACTTTCAAAAGAGCTTTCACACAAAAGCACCGGTAAAACGCTTTATATTCTTGATGAACCAACAACGGGGCTTCACTTTGATGACATAAAAAAATTAGTAAGAATTCTAACTGCACTCGTCGAACAAGGAAACACCGTAATAGTTATTGAGCATAATTTGGACATTATAAAATGTGCTGATTACATAATTGACCTTGGCCCAGCGGGTGGGCCCGGGGGTGGATATATCATTGCAGCCGGTTCGCCCGAAGAGTTAATAAAAAACAAAAACAGCATAACAGCCAGATACCTTAAGTGGTATCTGGCTGCTGTGAAAATTTGAATTAATTAAATCTTAATTTTAACAAATGCTATAACAAATGCATAAAGAACAAGGGACTCAATAAGCGCTAACCCGATAATCATTGGAACAAAGATTTTTCCACTCGCAGATGGGTTTCGAGCGATTCCCTCAAGGGCCGTGGATGCGGCCTTGGCTTGTCCCAAAGCACCACCAAAAGCCGCTAGTCCAATGGCCAATGCTGCAGCCAAAGAAGCATATGGGTCGCCACCACCTCCGCCTGTGACCTGCTCAGACGCAAAGACTGCTGTAGAAAAAGCACCAAGCATAATCGCTCCGAGTGTAAATAATGTTTTTTTCATTTTCCTATCCTTTCTTATTTATTAATGATCATGAGCTGTTGATAAAGAAATATAAACCATCGTCATTAAACAAAAAACAAACGCCTGCACAAAAGAAACAAAAACACCTAAACCATAAAATATTACGGGCAAAACATAGGGCACCAGATCGCTAAAAATGCTTAAAACAACATGATCGCCCATAATGTTACCCCTAAGCCTTAGTGCTAGCGAAATGGGGCGAAAAATATGCGAGGCTATTTCGATAACAAAAATTAAAGGGGCGAGCCACAACAC
>CAZQUK010000153.1:0-8466 GCA_964596435.1 uncultured Oligoflexia bacterium | reverse complement strand
CGTTATATTAGGTTCAAACTATTAAACGGTTGCACTTCAGATTTGAAGTCGGGTAAAACATACCGCCAAGCCGCGAGCATTATAGGGTTTTTTGTAAAATACGATAAAGACCCGTAGTTGGTCCGTAACTTGCTAACGCGCTTAGTATATTTTTAATGAAAGGCAAGATATGAAAACCACAATAAATATAAAAAAATCACGAGTGCTTAAACCATTAGCTGAAAATTTTGATGATTATAATGAAATCCTGCATGAATGCTTAGAAAAAGAGAGCAAAAGAATTGGAAAAAAAATTACAGGACTAACAGAAGACGCTGCAAGGATTCTTGAAAGTTACTCCTGGCCGGGCAACCTTAAAGAACTAAAAAAAACCTTAAGCTACGCAATATATTCAAGCTGCAATACAAAAATTGAAGCCAGTGATCTGCCAGATTATATAAAAGCCGCATCTGAAAATGTTATGTTAAGTTTAGAAAAAAGAATTATTTCTTTATTAATAAATAAGAAAAACACACAAGCACTAAATTACAAAATGTTTCACTTTTCTAGCAATTATGTGCATGTGTTAAACTAGAAAAATAATCTAAACTGTGCATTTCCACCTTCCCATGTCTTTGCTGTTGCAAATTTATCAAGATCAGCAGTTGCAACAAGTCTGATATTTGCTTTTTCTGAAAAAACAAATTCATATACCAGGTTTAATCTATGCTCAACGCTTGATGGAGTCTCATCATCAGGGTGAATTAGCACACGTCCTCCATCCATGCGTGGGCCCGTGAACTTATGGAAAGTACACTCATAACCAATTTGAACTTCATCAGTGGATTTCCCTTCACCAAAAGCGGGAAGGCCAAGCCATACGTGCGGTAAAATATCCTTATAAGTTAATGTAATTCCCTCAGTGTCCCATTTTCTATAGGCGTACTGAAACCCCGCAATTACGCTCCACCTGCCCCATGGTCCGACTCCAGGAAATTTTGCCCTCAGAGTTGTAAATAATCTGTCGCGCTTCCAGTTTGATTCGTTTTGTGTGTTGGCAATTATGCTGCCAGCTTCTGTTGCTGATTTTGATTCGAATTTTCTATCCCACTGGATCCTGGTGGTTAACCTGAATTTTTGGTTCACTCCATAGCTAAAAAACAGTGAACCAAAGTTTTTCCAGTATTGATATTCGTATTTTTCATCTGGAAAAAGCCATCTGGTTTTTGCCTCTACTCTCACGGCGTACTCTAAAAAATCACCATCTCCATTTTCGGATTTTTCATGGCTCCATATCCTGCCAACAAGCCCTCTTGCTATTGGTTCATTTGGTAAAATATATGTGTCATTTTTATCGTTTCTTTTAAGTCTGGTTACATCAACAAATGTGTTAAAAATACGCAGCTCATGGGTCCTAGTTGGCTTAAAAAGTAACGCAATACCCGTATCATCGTCCCTTTTGTATAGTGATGGCTCGCCATAAAAACTAATACCAACCCATTCTTTGGGCCAGACTACAAGCTCAACAATGTGGTGAACATCTTCGCGTTCCCTGTTTTTTTCGTCAAAAAAAGTGAATCTAAACTCAAGATACTTATTCAAAGATGTGTGAATTTTTAACCTGTTATCCATCATAAAATGCTGTGCACTGGTACTGCCCACACTCATATCAAGACCGTAAGGGTTTAAAAGCCAGCCATATTCCCATTCAAGAGGTTTTGTATAAGTTAAAATATCTGATTGATATTCAGGGTTTAGCCTAATGGGACCTTCAAACTCGGCCTGTTCGGTTTCGGTAAGTGTTCCAAATTCCGGAAACCACTCAAGCGCAAAAGAATCTGTTACAAGCAGAATTCCTAATAAAACAAAACCTAGAGTTTTAAGATAAATTATTTTTTGCATTGCGCTACTCCTAAAAATAATTCCTTTTGTATCACACGCTCGTGTGAGTTAATGTGCTTCTTTACAAAATATTCTACGAGGACGGAAAAAATGCCAAGCAATTCTGCAATTAATATTGTCACGGTAACAAACAATAAGGACCTCAATAAATTTATAGATGTGCCATGGCACATTTATAACAAAAAAGAACACCCAAAATATGTGGCCCCACTCAGGGCCGCTGTGAAAGAAAATTTAGATACCAAGCACAACCCATTTTATAAGCGCGCTGAAATTCAATGTTTTATGGCGTACAAAGGCAAAAAACCTGTTGGCAGAATTGCTGCCATTGAAAACCGCGGTCACAATGATTTTCATAAAGACAAGGTTGGCTTTTACGGTTTTTTTGAATGCATTGAAGATCAGGAAGTTGCAGCCTTACTTTTTGATACCGCAGCTGACTGGTTAAAAAAAAGAAACCTAACACACATGCGTGGGCCAATGAACCCTTCAACAAACCATGAGGTAGGTATTTTGGTTCGTGGCCAGAGTCAACATCCTACAATTATGACAACCTGGAACCCACTTTACTATGTTAATTTGCATGAAACAGCCGGCTTTAAGTCAGCAAAAGATTTAGTTGCATATTTTATACATCAAGATGGTTTTAAAAAAATTTCCCCAGAAAAACTTGAAAAGGCAAAAAAAGCTAAGGATGATTCTGGTTTTATTTTTAGAAATCTTGATCTTAAAAAATTTGATCAGGAAATTGATACCTGTTTTGATATTTACAATTCCGCATGGGAAGACAACTGGGGTTTTTTCCCAATGACAAAGGAGGAATTTAAGTTCGCCGCAAAAGACATGAAAATGATAATTGATCCTGCTTTTGCATACATTGCGGAAAAAGACGGAAAACCCGCAGGCTTTATGCTCGCACTTCCCGATATTAACTGGATACTAAAATACAATTGGAGTGGAAGACTTATCCCTGGACTCATTAAATTACTTATTGGAAAAAGATTTTTACCTTCCGTTAGAATTATTACCCTTGGAGTGAAAAAAGAATTCCGCCAAAAAGGGGTGTTTGCAGCTTTTACCCATGAATCATTTACAAGGGCAATAAAACATAAACACGTTGTGTTTGGTGAGGCCTCGTGGATACTTGAGGATAATGAAGCCATGAATAAACCATGGACCGATATTGGCTGCCCGCTTTACAGGCGCTGGAGAATTTACGAAAAAACTTTGTAATACATACTTGTGTGCAGTTTTCCTACAAACCAAGAGGTAGCGACTAGATAGAAATGAAATTTATCTTACTGCATGTTTAGAATCCTAAATTCTAAAACTCAAAAGCAGATGCCCGTCATTTCATCAAAAAATCAGCTCTCGCCTTGCGTGTTATTTTTTATTATTACAACACTGTGTTTTGGGGTTGGGCCAGTAACCTGTGGCGCAGCTTTAAATGGCTTTCTTTTTCTAAACCCAGCAGCTGGCTTATCTGTTCTATTGCGATCATTAAAACCTCTTCTGCCATCTCCCTGGCCAGAACCTGGTGCACGACCGCCTTCCTGGGCCGGGCCAAAACCACCTCGCCCCTCTGAGGGTCCGCGTCTTTTATCAAAGCCACCTTGCCTATCTCGGCCTCTTGGACCCCCTTCTTTACGACCACCTTTTTGAAATCTTTTTTCAAACGGTTTACGTCGTGGAGGATTTAGTGGTGGATAGTACTCGGCTAAAAAAGCGTTTTCTTCTTTGCGAATTACGTTTCTGGGAACAGGCGTGCCTTCTTCGATCTGATACACAACAACACGCTTCAGATCCAGAAGATCCTTGCCAATCGCTTCAAGAGCTGTGATTAAAAGTTTTGTTTTATCTTCTTCAAGTTTTAGCTCTTCACTCAGAATTTTTATGGTTTTTTCTTTGGCCTGTTCAAAAAATTCAGGCGGTAATTTCACAAATGGTTTTTTATTCTTATAAGCCTTATTGGGTGCATTTTTATTTTTGGAATCATTTTTTTTGGGTGCAACAATTTTATGTACAATATGTTTTGAAGCATCCACCTGCTCTGGCAAAGCTTCCATTTGTTCGGAATCAGATTCTTTTTCCGGCGCGGACGCGTCTTCTGGGGACTCATCACTTGCAGCCGCTGAAACATCCTCGCTTTTGGTAACTTCAACAGAATCTGCGTTCTCAACCTCTGTGGGCGCGATGGGTTCATTAGCGGGTTCAGTTGTGGTATCTGAAACTTGTTCTTCTGCATCAGTTGCGGCCTGCTGCGGCTCAGCTTGTGTGGTCTGAGAGTCTGCCTCCCTGGCAGTAACTTCAGGGGCCTGATCTTCAGGTGGTGTTGGCTCAGGATGTGCTGTGATCCATTCGTTTTTAAGATCACGAAAAATATCCAAGCGCCTTTTTTGAGCATTTTGACACAAAAGTACTGAAAACTCTGTAAGGGTCTTCATTGTATTTCCTTTCAAAAAAATTGACTTATGCAGTAGTTATTACAAAGAAATCTCTTACATACTATTGTAAAAACCTCAAGCAAATTAACTAAGAATCGGCGCTTGAAAATTGAATTTTTTATAACTGGCCCGGTAATAGTAAAACATTCTGGTCTGGTATCTGTGCTTTTAACTTGAACTATTTTTTGTCGGCCACTTTTATCACATCTGGCACCTCACCGGTGGATTTGATGTCTTTAATTATTAATAGATCAACACAATCTTTGTATCTTTCAAGATTTCTTGCAGCTTGCATTCCGGACAAATACAAAAGCAAAAGGAAAAGACCAAGGCCCATGAATTGGCCAATATCATAACTTGCAACTTCAACCCACTTGCGATTTCCATCTCTGATCCAACTTACAGGCGCACCACTATCACCCGACAAGGAATCAAGCCCCTGCATAAGAAGATAAAAAACGGCACCAGCAAGGCCCGTTAAAAACCTGATACGTTCACGCATACGTCTTAAATCAATTTCGAAACTATGTATGACCCACAACCAATCATCAGTTGTAAAATTTAACTTTCCATGTAAGTCATCAAAAGTATCCTTTCTCCACTTTGATTCTTTCAAAGACTGCCGAAGAACCATTGAGGCACCGCCTCGCCTTAAAAACAAAGGCAAATCCCCTAAAACCTCAGCGCCCAAAAAATAAAATGCATAAAAAACGGGAAAAATAAGTATTACCCAATCAAGATATGCCCTAAAAAAATATGGAAGCAGTCCAAACTGAACCAGTATCAGAACTATTAATGTGATAAGAACAGGAAGCAAAAAGCACCAGAAGAAAACATGTAACATCTGGCGATTAACAACTCGCGCTTCTTTGCGATTTATTTGTTGTACAAAATTTAGAAAATTTTCATATTTTTCATAACGAGTTTTTGTAGGCTGCATGCAACCCTCCTCAGGTAATAACCGTTTTTTCTCTTAACGTAGTAATAGATCTTGATTTTCCACTTTGTTCATCAATATCAACAACTACAGCTTCATATCCGCCAGGACCTTCAGCCGGTTCATAGCGGACATGCATTCTTGTTAAAAACTTTTGAATTGAAAGCTCTTTTTTTACTCCTATAACCGAATCATAACACCCGCACATTCCCACATCCGTAATTGCTGCTGTTCCTTGTGGTAAAATATCAGCATCTGCTGTTTGAACATGCACATGCGTGCCAATGACAGCACTTACTTTCCCATCTAGGAAATGTGCAAACGCACGTTTTTCTGAAGTGGCCTCAGCGTGAAAATCAACAAGTATAGAATTAACACCTTGTTTTTTTATTATTTCAAGAATCTGTTCGGTTTCAATAAAAGGGCAATTAACAGGCTCCATAAAAACACGACCCATTGCTTGAACCACGGCCAATTTTAAATTCGGATTTTTTTTTGATGTTACAATTACATAACCCCGTCCAGGAACGGTAAAATTATTGTTGCTTGGAAAATTCAACGGTCTGATTATACGGGGCTCACTGTCTATATAGGCAAGCATGGCCTTTTGATCCCAAACATGGTTACCCGTTGTAATTACATCCACACCAAAATTAAAAAATTCATCTGCAACTTTTGGTAATATACATTTCCCGTGCGAAGCATTTTCGCCATTCATAATAACAAAATCAATATCGAATTTATTAACAAGTTCGGAATAAACCTGTTTAATGACTTTGCGGCCCGTGCGCCCAAAAACATCTCCAAAAAAAAGGGCTTTCACTCTTTATTCACCACCCTTAAGTTCGTTTTCAATCCAGGCGGAAAGTTCCTTTGATTTTTCATCAATTTTAATTCTGTGCTCCATCACGCGCCTTTTGGCCATAACATATTCTTCAGTAATATCTAAAAGCGCAAGTAGCGCCACCTGGTGTGCAGCAAGGCCCTGCCCGCGTTTGGTGGCTTCGGTTAGCTTTTGAGTAACAAGGTCCGCCACCTCATTTACAAGATCCTTATCAGCAGAAGACTTGACACATATTTTTTGACCAAGAAAATTCAGTTCGATTTGTGATGTATTAGCCATGCCAAAAAGATTAGCACTCTTAGATGAAGGACTCAAAGTAAAAGTCTGCAGATTAATTTTGTGATCTTAATTTGTGATTCCCTGCCATACTTTAAGAAATGAGGCGAGTTCTAATAGAAAAAAGCCCACACCAATACCAAGAAAAATCCGAAGTATCCAGTTTTGCCACATGGGCCTTTTTTTTGTTAACAATAAAGATGAGGGTAAAAAACCGGAGCTTTTTTGTTTGTTATTATTTAGCATAAGCCCTCCAGGCCTCAAAAGCCTAATCTACCTATCATATATTAGGTATTAGCTCCAATAATTAAGTTTAAGCGTCACACTTTGCTGGGCAAAATCTTCCCATTGGTAAATTCAAAAAAAGATGAAAAAATACAGGAGTGAGGTGGGCATTTGTAGTGCATTTAGAAACAAGCACTGCAACCACATTTTTTGAGGGATAAAATGAGCGCAAGTAATTCTATGAAAGTTGCAAACGACCAGGCACAACGTATGCAACAGTACCAAAATGCCCTGACAGCCAAACATAGTATTGACATGAAGGCACTTAAAAACACGAACGAAAACGAACTGCTTAACACGCTTGAGGCCCACGAAAAACAAATTGAAAAACTTCAAAAAAGTTATGATGTCAGAATATCGCGCGAAGCCGAGAACATGGAAGAGCAGTTAAATTCTGTTAAGGCGGTTTACAAAAAAAAATTAGAAGAAGTTGTAAAGGCCAATGAGGCCAGGCTGGAGCTTGAAAAGTTATCAAATAAAAAGGAAATCGAAAAAGAACAACTTGAGTCTGAATATAAAATCAGAAAAATTCAGGCAGATCTGCAAGAGCAACTGCAGATTATGCATGAACGGGCTAAAAAGTTAGCTCAAAACGAAAAAGGGGAAGAAAAGTAATGGCATATAATCAAAGCAGAAGACTAAGGCGCCCGTTAAGCAATAATCCTACACCTAATAGTCCGCCTCAAACAAACGAGAACAGCGATATTAGAATTAACGGTTTCAAGCAGGTTGTTGACATGCTGATGGCAGCTGACCCGGAGTTTAGAGAATCGCTACTTAATCGCATACAAAAGTACGACGCCACTCTTGCCAGATCCCTGCGTTCTGACATTAAACACAATACGTTTGTGTAAGTGGCATTTTTTTTCAAAATGGACCTTTTGCTCACCATTCAAAGGTGTGTTTACTAAATCCCATACTAAATTAGAAAACCGGATATGCCATGATTGTTTTAATTGCGATGACTTAAGTGTGTGATTTAAGTTCTAAGCAGATGTCTTAAACCAAAAGCTTTTACAAGTGCTTCAAGATAAGTGTAATCCAAGCTTTCTTTGTGATAACAAACGAGATTCTTAATAGCATCCTCTGCACTCATACCATTATTGCTTGGGTTATCTATTGCGTAATTACAAAACGTATTGGCAACAGAAATTAATTTTGCAAGATTAAATATCTTATTTTTTTTAATGCCATTCGGATAACCAAAGCCGTTTTGGTTCTCATGATGCTGATATACAATTTGGATTATTTCTTCAGATACTACTTGTAAACCACTTAATATTTCCATCCCTCTTTTAGGGTGTGTTTCCAAAAGAGATACTTCTTCTGGTGTTAATTCTAAACGTGGTTTGTTTAAGATTTCTTTTTTTATTTCTCTTTTGCCAATATCGTGGAGAAGTCCACCGAGTGAAATCTTAAATATTGTTTGAGACGACGTCCAACCAAGTTGTTTTGCAATTATTACACCATAAGTTGAAACGCCAAGGCTGTGTGCAAACAAAAAGTCACTATGTGTATTTAGAGTACCAAGCAGGCTAAAAACGCTTTCATTATCACACATGATTTCTGTTGAAGCCACAACGTACTCTTTTGCCGCTTGAAAGCTTTTTTCGTCAAGGCCATCTTTATGTATATTTTGTAATAATATTTCGCCCGTGTACTTTATAAATTTTTGTTTTTTTTCTTTGGAAATATTATTTGTTTTTTTCAATACACCAGCAATTCTAATTGATAATCCAATATATTTTTTAAAATCCTCTTTTTTTAAGTATAAATTGGGAATTTTTTTACCCTTGTAG
>CAZQUK010000152.1:0-8593 GCA_964596435.1 uncultured Oligoflexia bacterium | reverse complement strand
TTATAATGGCATATTCAAAAAATAAAACAATAAAAAAGGTTTAATTCTAAACATTACTTGAACCAATTGTTTTTATCGTGGCACCATATAAGAAAAGGGGATCTTTTGTGTCTAAAGAAACGTTAGCTTTTGAGCCAGGTAAATATCTTTTTAGAGAAAACGATAGTGCCGATTCTATATATATTATTCAAGAAGGTACAATCGCCATTCGGAAGCGCAAGGGGAATGCACAAATTGAACTTGCCAGGGTTTATTCAGGAGAAGTAATAGGCGAGCTTGCATTTTTTGACCGGAGTCCCAGGAACGCGTCAGCTCTTGCTGTTAATAAAGTTAAGGTTATTAAAGTTTCTTTTGAAGATTTAGATAAGCTTTACGATAAAATTCCAAAATATATTCAAACAATTATTGCCTCCGTTGCGACGCGACTAAAAAAAGCAAATGAAACAATAAAAAGACTTCAAACCAGCGTTATTAACGATGATAGTACATCTGGAGCCGCGCCGTCTGATTCGGAGGAACTTTTAGAAACACTTGACGTGCTTGATGGTGCAACAACAGGAAGCTGTGACAATAAAAAAAATAAAGATTAACTAGCGCCCGGAAAATTGTCTTAAAGCCTCATAGGTGGCAATGCCAACAGCTTGCGATAAATTTAGTGATCTTACGCGTGCATCAAATATGGGAATCCTAACGGAGCACCAGGCATTTTTTTCGATCAAATAATCGGGAAGACCAAAGGTTTCTCTACCGAAAAAAAGCCAGGCGCCATGATTAAATTTATAATCAAAAATAATTTGACCAGCTTTTTTTGAAAAAAAAACCTTTTGATTACCACTTGGAATTTTTTTAAATAAATCTTCAATGTTTGGATAAGTAAAAACATCTAAATGTTCCCAGTAGTCAAGTCCTGCGCGCCTAAGGCTAGAATCAGAAATATCAAACCCCAGTGGTTCCACAAGGTGCAGTGTTGAATTTGTAGCCAGGCAGAGCCGTCCAATGCAGCCGGTGTTTTGCGGAATTTCAGGTTCTACCAAAACAATATTAAGGCAGGTTTCTTTTGAGCGCATAAAAAGCTAAGCTCTACGGTTTAAGTGAATAAATCGTTCTTGGAAACGGTATTGTTTCTCGGCAGTGACTTGCGCCGGTTATCCAAGCTACCGTTCTTTCGAGGCCAAGCCCAAACCCACCATGTGGTACGGACCCGTAGTGCCTTAAATCAAGGTACCACTTATAGTCAGACTCATTAAGATTGTGCGCCCTTATTCTTTCTAAAAGAACCTCTGCGTTTTCTTCGCGCTGCCCGCCGCCAATTATTTCTCCAAAGCCATCAGGAGCGATTAGGTCACAACCAAGCGCATATTTGCCGGATTTTTTATTTACACCCACGCCGTAAACATCATCAGATTGTTTAAAATAAAATGCTTTGATTTGTGATGGCATGTGATGAATAAAAACCGGTTTTTTATAAATTTCACCAAGCGCTGTTTCGTGAGGAGCCCCTGGGTCATCCCCCCAATTAATTGGAACCCCGGCTTTTTCTAATTCTTTTACAGCATCATCATAACTGATCCTTGGAAAAGGTGCTTTTATGCTTTCAAGTTTTGTGATGTCTCTTTCAAGAATTTCAAGCTCGTTGGTACAGTTTGATATAACAGATTGAATTACGTGTTCAACAAAAGATTCTGCAAGGTCCATTATTGAATTAATATCAATGAATGCTATTTCAGGCTCGACCATCCAGAATTCTGTAAGGTGTTTTCTTGTTTTTGATTTTTCAGCACGGAACGTTGGTCCAAACACATAAATTTTACCAAGCGCCATGGCCCCGGCTTCACCATAAAGCTGCCCGGATTGTGTTAGATATGCCGTGTTTTCAAAATACTGCGTTGAAAAAAGAGTTGATGTTCCTTCACACGAGGTTGGAGTTAATATTGGCGCATCAAAGCGAACGAAACCTCTGTCATCAAAAAACCTTGAAACCTGTTTGAAAACTTCAGATCGAATTCTTAAGTTAGCCCACTGCTTTCGGCTTCTTATCCAAAGGTGCCTGTTTTCCATTAAAAACTCAACACCATGCTCTTTCGGAGATATTGGATAGGCCTGGGCCATGTTAACTATTTTGAAAGATTTTATTCCCATTTCATAACCACCCACAGAGCGTGGCTCTTTTCTAATGGTCCCAGTAACCTCAAGTGATGTTTCCTGTGTTAGTTGATCAAACTCAATAAAGGATGTTTCCTCGCAATCGCCCTTGAATAAAATGCCCTGTATTATGCCCGTTCCATCTCTTAGAATTAAAAACTTAATTTTTTTTCCGGAACTTCGTTTATTATAAACCCATCCTTTTAGGGTAACTTCTTTTCCATCAAACTTCCCTGCGTCCTCAATGTAAAAACGATCCGTAAAATCCATAAATTTCTCCTTTTGATGTGGGTTATTTATAGTCCCGTATAAATTGAGCCAATGTTCTTACGTGTATACCGCTTGCACCAATTTTTGGACAACCAGTAATTAAATTTGCGTTCCAGGCAGTACCTGCAATATCAATATGTGCCCATGGAATTTTATTTTTAATAAATTGTTTCAAGAAGAGTCCTCCGCGTATTGTACCGGCACCGGCTTCTTTTGAGGTTTCATTTAAATCTGCAAAATTTGGCTTCATTGTTTCAAGATACTCATCAAAAAGCGGGAGCTGCCAAAGAGCCTCGCCATGCATGTCGCCTGCGGAAATAATGTCTTTTATTAGTTTGTCACTGTTTCCCATTATTCCTGAACAAAACGAACCAAGCGCAACAACGACAGCACCGGTTAAGGTTGCGATATCAATAATAACATTGGGTTTATACTTATGGGCATAATCAATAAGATCAGCAAGGACAAGCCGTCCTTCTGCATCTGTATTTAGAATCTCAACAGTTTTTCCGGAGCGGGAGGTAATAATGCTTCCTGGTTTTGTTGCGGCTCCTCCAGGCATGTTTTCTGCAAAACCCATAATACTTACAATTCTATTTGAAGAGCCAAGTTTAGAAGCAAGAATCGTTGCGCCCATAACAGTTGCGGCGCCGGTCATGTCGTGTTTCATATCAGACATGCCGGGCCTGGGTTTTAAACAAAGCCCACCAGAATCAAAAGTTATACCTTTTCCGATTAGGACTATTGTTTTTGTGTTTTTTGTAATTTTTTTGGGCTTATAATCAAAAATAACAATTCTGCTTTCCTCTGCAGAACCTCTTTCAACGGCGAGAAAAAGACCCATTTTTTCTTTTTTTATTTGTTTGTTATCTAAAACCTGACAATGAATTTTATAGGACTTGGCAATTGTTTTTGCTTCACCAGCATAAAAAGCCGGGGTTCCAACGTTTGGTGGTTCGTTTGACCAGTTCCTGGTGACATTGATTGCTATTTGTGATTGTTCGATGTTGTTTAGAACAGAGATAATGTTTTTCTGGGTTTTTGACGAGTAAAGATAAATTTTTGAGAGATAAAACTTTTCTTTATTGGTTTTGTGCTTATCAAAACAATAAGCATTAGAAACAAGAGCGCTGTTAAAAATTTCAACAACACGCTCAAGTGTGAATTTGTTGATATTGTTTTTAATTAGTGGTTCAAAATAACCAATGTCTATTCTTGCACTTTTAATTTTCTTTTCGTTTAAGAGGTTAAAAATTTGTGAAGCCGCAAGGCGAATTATTTTTTCGTTACATGTTTTTGGATTTCCTAGACCCGCAAAAACAACACTTAGCGCATTGTTCTTTCCGCCATAATTAATAAACTCCGCAGAATTAAAATCAAAAATATCGGGGTTGGTTTTTGATATTCTTGAAATTTCCTTAAAGTAGAAAGGATCTTTTTTGGGGCCGTTTTTAAATTTGTGATTTTTAAATAACAGAACAATTTCTGTGTCCACAACACATCGGGATGTTGTGAGGTTTAGGGAAACTTGTGGCTTTTGCATAAAGGCATCCTTTACGTTAGGGTCCGTTACTAAATATACCGAAACTAAATTCGCAGCAAATCTTTTGCGGTGCGTTCAAAAAGTACCGAAAAAAAGCTTAATACTTAAAAAACCAGGATCATAGCGCAAAATAACTTGCTATACTTGAGTACTAATATATTTAAGGGACCACTATTTATATTGTTTTGATATGATTATGTAGAACACTTACATGTACAGGGCAAGTTTATGTTGAAGAGATATCATAGGATTTTTGGAGGAATCTTTAGGGCAGTTGATGCTTGTGTAATTGGTTTTACTTGGCTTGTTTCGTATTGGCTCAGGTTTTTTGTTTTACCGCTTTTTGACGTGACAAAAGGGCTTCCGGGGTTTGATGTTTATGCTTCTTTAACACCCCTTATCATGATTTTGTGGACGATGGTTTTTTCTTTTATGAGGGTTTACCGCCCCAGGAGGATGTTAAGGCGGACCCATGAGGTTTTTCTCATATTGAAGGCCCATGGTGTTTCGCTTCTGTTTTTTATTGCACTGACTTACATGTTTAGTGAGTATAAATACTCAAGAGCTGTTATTTTATATTTTGGAACTATTTCGGGGTTTCTATTAATTCTTTTCAGGCTTGTTCTTAGAAATGCACTTAGGGCGCTTAGGCGAAGAGGAAGAAATCTCCGTTTCACATTAGCGGTTGGTGAAAGTGCCGCTATTGAAACAATTATTCATAGGACAGAAAAATTTCCTGAACTTGGTTTAAGAATAGTTGGTATTTTGACCCATAGTTCTTCACAAACAAAATCGCTGCAAAAGAAACCGGTGATCGGCCATTTTGAAGACATTCCGGAACTTTTACAAAAACATCATATAGATTGGATAATTATTTCGCTTTCAAAGGAACAGTATGCTGAGCTGGATCTAATTCTAAAATCCATTAAGGAGGAAGCGCCGACCATACAGCTGGTTCCAGATATTCATGAATATGTAACACTTGGCTGTGAAATAGAAGATTTTGACGGTATACCAATGGTGAACCTCAACGATTCGCCCCTTACCGGTTGGTCCTCGATTGTAAAGCGCGTAACAGATTTTGTTATTTCGCTGGTTGCGGTAACCATTTTTAGTCCATTTTTGTTCATTATTGCATTATTGGTTAAGGTTTCCTCTCGGGGACCCATTTTTTATAAACAACAAAGAATGGGGCTTGATGGGAAAAATTTTAACATATTAAAATTTAGAACCATGCGCACAGACGCTGAGGATGAAACCGGGGCCGTCTGGGCCAAAAAAGGAGACGGTCGCACTACAAGGGTTGGCGCAATTTTGCGCAAAACCAGTCTTGATGAGCTGCCACAGTTCTTGAATGTTATTTTGGGAAATATGTCATTAGTGGGGCCACGACCAGAGCGCCCTGTTTTTGTTACAAAATTTAAAAAACAAATACCGTATTATATGCTTCGGCACAAAGTGAAAGCGGGTATTACCGGATGGGCTCAGGTTAATGGTTGGCGCGGTAATACGTCGCTTGAAAAAAGAATTGAATTTGATCTTTTTTATATAAAAAACTGGACTTATGTTTTTGATATAAAAATTCTGTTTATGACAATCTGGAAGGGGTTTATTAATAAGAATGCATACTAGCTTTTTCAGTATAAAAACTTTAATGAATTTGGAAAGTTTATAAAATGGGCTTCGCTCACTCAATCATAGCACCTTTGCGTTTTATTAAACCTCGAAAATTGGACTCATATATTTTTGTTGAGACAATTGCCCCGCTTTTTGGTGGGGTGTTGTTTTTCACATTTATATTTTTAATGTTTCAGGCGTTAAGGCTTGCTGAATTTTTTATTGTGAGAGGTGTGTCGGGGGTTATTCTTTTAAAAATGATTTGTTTATTGATTTTGTCATTTTTGCCAACATCATTACCGATTGCTTTTTTAATTGGTGTTTTAGCGGCCTTCAGGCGGCTTTCTGCCGACAGTGAGCTTGTTGCAATGAAGGCCAACGGAATTGGCCTTTTAAGGCTCTCTTTGCCGGTTCAGTTTTTAGCGGTTATAACGGTTGTGCTTTCGCTCGCATTAAATCTTGAGTGGGTTCCTTGGGGGAACCGGGAATTCAAAAAATTATTGATGCGAGTAAGTAATACAAAAGTTGTTGGGGCCATATCTGAAGGAACATTTACGGCTGGCTTTTTTGATTTACTGATTTATGCGGATAAAGTTGATAAGAAAAACAACAAAATGCAAAAAGTGTTTTTATTTGATGAAAGAGAGGCAAAAACCCCTCTTGCTGTTGTTGCAAATGCCGGAGAGGTTATACCCGTTAAGCCCAAAACAGAATTTGGAAGTGCCGCGGTTTTGCGTCTTACGGATGGCAATATTCACAGACATGAGGACGGTACGGAAGCTTATCAAAGAATAAAATTTAATTCTTATGATTTATTTTTACAGCTTGACGAAGGCGAAGAGGCGGCTGCTGTTAAGCCCAAAATGATGTCTTTTGGTGCATTATCTGATGGGATGAAAAAATATTCCGATAACACAAAAGAGGGCCTTGAGTTTAGAACGGAATATTGGAAGAGGTACGCTGTTGCTGTAGCCCCAATTGTATTTCTCTTTTTCGGTGTTGGGTATGGAACAATCAGGACAAGGGGCTTTAAGGCCGGAGCAGCTTTAATTGCACTCATTGTGGTTTTTACGTATTGGGGTGCTCTTTCTGTTTTGTCTATGATGGTACAAAACAGTCAAATATCTCCGTGGCTTGGTATGTTAATTCCAAATTTAATCTTTTTTGCAATTGGGTTAAGGGCGTTTCAAAAAGCCTCATGGTAACAAAAACTTAACTTTTCTGATTTAAAGTTTGGATGGTTTTTGCGTCTAGCGCCCCGCGCCCGGCTGGTTTTTGTGTACGGCTTTTTGTGGCAATAATTTGGCGAAAACCACAAAAACACTTATTTTTTCCTTTTTTAAGAAGTTTTGGGGATAAGTTACTGAGAAACACACAAAAACAGTGATTATAAGAAATAATATCCAATAATAACAAAAAGATACCCGGTGTGGATAAGTGTGGTGTTGCGTGTGGATAGTGTGTGTTGTGGTTTTTGTGGTGCATTATTAAGGTGCTGGTGTGAGTGGGAGTGCTTCAAGTTTTAAAAAGTTATTTTGGTCGTTTATAGCGGATTTATAGGGGAAAAACATCGTTGGAGTGTTGTTTACAAACGCAAAATTTGAAGAATTTATTGGGAGTATGTAGTTACTGGATTTATACTTTATTTGCATCGAATCCTGATTCGAAAATTGCACAAAAATTTTGGAGCGGGCTTTAATGACAAGCAGTTTATCTGCAAGAAGCATGAAGCGAGTTATTGTGCGATCGTCAGATTGATACCGAACCCAAACATTTGTTAGTGATTTAAAAACAACTTTTTCCTTGACCTCATTTAGTGGAATTGCATCGCCTTTGTTCAGAGGGTCTTTGTTTTTGTCATCAGCTTGAGCTTCTTGAGCCTCTTGGGTTTCAATTATTTCGTGAACTTCAGTTGCCGCAGGTTTTTGTGCCTCTTCTGATTTTGCCGTCATTGGTTCAATTGGCTTAAGTGCCACTGGTGCTTCTATTTTTAGATCCGCCTTGACCTCTTTTACATCTGCCTTTACATCCACCTTTACCTCCACCTGCTCTGCGGGTTTTTGTGGTGTTTGTTCTTCTGCTTTTACCTGCGCGGGTGGTTCAGTTTTTGTGTCGGCAGGTTTTGTGGTGTTGTCAGCGGGCTTTTCTGTTAATTTTTTTGTTTCTTCATTTTTTTTATCACCGGGTGAACTCGATGGCACATCAGTTTTAATTGATGCATTTTTACTTGTTTCATTTTTTAGTTTTTCTATCTGAGCGGTACTTGTCTGTTTAAATGTAGGTTTAAGTAACAATAAACCTACGCCACCCAAAATAATAAAGCTGCCCATAATAATCCAGAGGATGGTTCTGCTCTTGTCCACTTCCTTTTTTTCAAAAGCGTAACCCGTATAAGATGAGTCAGATTTTTTTTGTTCACTAACTTTTTCATCAATAAAAAAGCCAAATTGTGCAAGAATTTTTTCTGAATTTAGACCAAGGGCTCGGGTATATGAAGTTACAAACCCCCTAATAAAAGGCTTTGCCGGCAGATCCTTAAAGTCATTTGCTTCGAGTGCGTGCAAGAAGCGAACGTTTATTTTTGTAATAGACGCAAGTTGTTCAATTGTGATTTCCTGCTTTTCGCGCTCTTGTCTTAAAAGGGCCCCAAGGCTAGTTTGTTCCGCCATTATGGAAGATACCTCAATTGATCCAGGGCCTTTTTGGCTAGCTCTGTGTTTTTAAAGCGTTGCTGTATTTCCAGAAATTTTTGTCTTGCAAGTGTGTATTTTTTGTTTCTTGTGTATGCCACACCAAGTGCAAAATGAGCCTCTCCAAATCCAGTGCAAAAGCCCTTAATTGCTTTTTTGTATTCAGTTATAGCAAAGTCATATTTATTTTTTTTCAAATCAAGGTTTCCAAGATAGTAAGAGGCGATACAGGATCCTTTTGGGTTTGTGAAAATTGCCTCATTAAGGTGCTTTTCTGATTTATCAAACCAGCCAAGCCGGTAGTAAAGAATACCTAAATTTGTATTTGCCT
>CAZQUK010000151.1:0-8598 GCA_964596435.1 uncultured Oligoflexia bacterium | reverse complement strand
ATCAATATTATTAACAATTGATGTTGCTGATAAAATAGAAATCTCGTGTTCTTCTGAACGCCCGCCATATAATACAACAATTATTTTTTTATTATTCATAAAGCATCCTTCAATATATACACTCAATTTGATTATTATACTTCCTGCATAAAAGGTAAAGGACTTCGAGGTTTTTAATAAAAATTTTTAGGCTTTGTATTCAACAGGGCGCACACCAAGTTCCTTGATTTTTAGCTGCAAACCTTTCCTGGAAAGTCCAAGTTTTTCTGCGGCCCTAGTTACATTACCGTTTGTTTCATCCAGCGCTTTTTCTATCAGGCCGCGCTCTAGCACCTGTGTTTTTTGTTTAACTATATCTTTAAGATTTCCACTTGAATCCGAAGTATCCGCAGGAGATGCGGGGGCAGAGCTAGGATTAATTGATTTATTAATGTCATCTAAAAACCCAGCGGGAAGGTCATCAACGCACAGCTCAACGTTTTCGCTCATTAACACCATACGCTCAATAACATTTTCAAGTTGCCTGATATTACCGGGCCAAGGATGTTTTATTAACTTTTCCATTACTTCCTGGCGGATTCCTTCAATTTTTTTATTTAATTTAATTTTAAATGTTTCATAAAACATCTGTGCTAAAATCTCAACATCCTCTTTTCTTTCCCTAAGCGGCGGCAGAACGATGGGAACAACATTTAACCTGTAGTACAAATCTTCTCTAAATCTTCCATTTTTAACTTCATCTTCAATATTTTTATTTGTAGCAGCAATAATTCTGACATCAACTTTTATGGTTCTAACTCCACCTACTCTTTCAAATTCATGTTCCTGAATCACCCTTAATAGCTTAACTTGCATTTCAAGCGGCATATCACCAATTTCATCAAGAAATATTGTCCCTTGGTTTGCTAATTCAAATCTGCCAGGTTTTGCAGTAACAGCCCCAGTAAAAGCACCCTTTTCGTAACCAAAAAGTTCGCTCTCAATAAGTGTCGATGGTATGGCGCCACAATTAACCTTAATAAAAGGTTTATTTAATCTTTTTGATTTTCTATGGACCTCAAAAGCCACAAGCTCTTTTCCAGTACCACTTTCACCCAAAATTAGCACCGTACTTGGAGAGTCGGCAACTTTGCTAATTAACCTAATAACATCCTGCATCGCCTTGCTTTTTCCAACCATCGAGGATTCGGGTATTTCTTTATTATTAAAGACATTACTTGTTGGCTCTTTTTGCTGTTCGTTTCTTGTCCGCAGTGCCTTGGAAATAATGTTTGTGAGTTCTGTCTGATCAAATGGTTTTGTAATAAAATCAAAGGCCCCCTTTTTTAGCGCTGATACAGCGGCCTCAACTGTTCCGTATGCTGTCATAATAACAACAGGCAGTCTCGAATCCCACTTTTGGCAAAAGGCCAAGACCTCCATACCTCCCATTTCTGAAAGGTATAAATCTGTAAGAACCACATCAACTTTATTCGATTTTATTGCTTCAATGGCAGGCGCTGCTTCGTTAAAAAGCAACGGTGAAAAACCCTGTTTTTTTAAAATCGCATCAACTACAAGTGTGATATTTTTTTCATCATCAATAACTAATATTCTACCGCTCACTTTTTTATCTCCTATTTATAAAAGGTAATATAACACTAAACTTTGTTTGCCCCGCTTCACTTTGCACCTCTATGGCACCATCATGGGCCTGTATTATTTTCTGACATATTGGAAGCCCAAGCCCCGTCCCCCCCTGGGATGTAGTAAAAAAGGGAATAAATATTTTTTCCAAATATTCCCTTTTTATTCCACTACCATTATCCTCAACTTCTAGCAAAATAAAGTCAGAGCTATCCCTCACAATCTTTGATATTCTAATAATGACAACGGGATTTTTTACATCTTTAAGAGCTCTAACACTGTTTTGAATTAAATTTAACACAAGTTGTCTGATCTGCTCGGGCGCAACACTAACGATAGCGGGACTCGTTTCTTTAATAAACTCCAGTTTTATTTTTTCATCCCAACTGTGCCTTAAAACTTCAAGCGTCTTTTCAACTAGTAGCGACATATCGGCATCCACAAACTCTAGTGGCTCAGGCTTTGAATATTCCAAAAATTGCGTCACAACTTTATTTAATCTATCAACCTCTTCAATAATTACAGTAAGAAATTTACTTTCTGGTTTATCCTCTGTTGGATCTAAAAATTGAGCCGCTCCCTTTATTGCACCAAGCGGGTTCCTTATTTCGTGGGCAAGACCCGCTGCCATCTCACCAAGAACTGCAAGTCTTTCTTTTTCTCTTTGGTGGACATATATATCCATATTTTGCAAACTCTGTCCCACTTCTTCAAAAAAAGGATATATTATGCGTAAAATACCCCAATTATTTCCCCACTCCTCAGGCGGTGTTGGTAAATCAAACACAACAAAACCCAGAATTTTTTCCCCGCCAAATATAGGTATTAATACATTTGCCCCTAGAGATCTTAAGCCACGAAGAAGAGAATTAAATCTTTCTCTTTGTGATCGACTTGCTGATCGGTCTATTTCGTTGTCTAAGATTTTATCGAGAATTATTGGGATATCACCATGCTGATGCAAGGTCCTTGAATAATCTAGCAAACGCGAATCCGCCAATACTTCTCTATTTAAATCCGAGTTGTTGTATTCGTCCGAAAAATAAATGGATTTTCCCAATGTTCTTATTCTTAAATACTTGGTTCCATCTTTGCGTAAAATATAAAACCCCATCCATCTTGGCTGCAGGTTGCTGTCCGTAAAACTTACTATTTGATCAAATAATACATTAATGTCCACCACACCACTTAGTTTTGACTGCGCCGTTCTTAAAAGTAATTCTAATTTTTGATGTTCTCTTGTTAAAAGCCTCGTTCCAAAAAATTTAACCAGGGTCCTGAGTGGCTCAAGAAGCGCCAAAATAAAAAAAGAAACAACAAAAGAGTTAAAAAACAAAGCCCCCTGACTATCCAGGCTCCACGAAACCAACAAAGAATAAACCACAGTTAAGAACAACGCGACTATCAGTATTACAATCAATCTTGAAAAAAGTGCACTGAAGTTAAGAAGTCTTTGATCTGATAAAGCTAAAAAAAGAAAGTACCAAAATAAACATAACGCCAGATTTCCGAAAGTAGGAATAACGTATCCCACCCAAGAAAAGTGGTCTGAAACTGTAATTGAAAGAATTACAACCGCAATAAAGTTAACGAGCATTCTTTTTTCAATTGCAGCTTTTTTTAAATTTTTTACACGAAGTTCTTTTTGAATTTTTGAAAAGAATCTATCCTTCAAAAGTAATCTCAAAAGTTGAATTGAAATCAAAAAAGGTGTTAATTTAATAAGAAGTGTTAAAGTCTGCGAATCAACGTGTTTTCTTGTTAAAAGAACCAAACTAAAAATAAGGGCCAGCAGAAAACTAAAAAGAAGCAGATTAAAACTAAACCTATCGTGAAGTTTGATCATAATTCTTAAAAAAATCAAACCCGCTGGCGCTTGCCATATATTAAAAAAAAGATGCCACCCATATAAACGGTCGCTATCTGGCCAGATCTGAAAAAGAAAAAAGAGGAAGGACCAGCCGGTGATAACAACACCAAGGGCTGCGAATGCTAAAAACAATTTATTACGAACATTTCTGGTTAATACAGAAACTCCCAAAGAAAAACTAACCACTGCTAAAAGTAATGCGGATTGGCCAAGTAACCCCATATAGGTATTCTTTTCCCACAATTTGATGTGGAATGCGAGATGTAGCTAACTTTGATTGGCGTGCTGCATTATTTTGTCTATTATCTGAAATAAGTGTCTAAAATTAGATTAATTAAAGATATTATTCAAATTCATACACTCGCTGGTAGGTCAGTTTATGAATTTACTACTTAGCTTTAGCTTCAGTGGCGGGCGCCCTATTTTCTATTACAGATTGTTTGTAAATTTCTTTATTATCGTTTGTGTAATCTTTTCCACTCATTAGTGGAGCTTTTGAAAATGATTTTAGAAAACCGAACGGATGACTTTGTGCGATATAGACCCTATGAACAGAACTCACAAGGACAACGCACATACCAAGAAATACTAAAATCTCAACTGGATTAAAGGAAAGTCCTTCATTCTTTTTTTTATCCATTACCAATAGAGTCGGATTAATAGCTTAGGAGCTTTAGGAAATTTTTGCCTACAACGAACTCAGGCGCTCAATCCACAATTATACAACAAACACCTAAAATATTGCTTTGAGAATTATAGGACTTAATAACTAGAAATTAAAACCATATCTAAGCTGAACCTTTTCCTGTCCAGGACGAGCGGTTGCAACCCTGGAATCAATGGATCTTGAAGTATCCACAACAAACTCAAGGTTATGGACAATTTTTCTACTAACTTCAGCCTTAACTGTTTTGGTTGTTGTTCCAAAACCAAGAGAGCTGTTTAAGTTAACAACCGGAATGCTTCTTGATAAAGAAAAGTTGTATCTGTCATCAGGAATATTATCAGACTTTAGTTCTTCTGGAAGGTCGTTAGGTGCAACCACGTTCCAGGAAAATGTTCCACTCAAATAACCCGAAAGAAGTGAAAAAGACGCCTTTTGATCCGGCACATCGGTTTTTGACTCCAAATAAGTATCTTCAGCCAGAGTCATCCTGTATGGCCGTCCGGTTCCGGCAGCATATAAAAAGAAAGCAGCCTTTGCAGGAGTGCTTGTGGCAAGAAGCCACAGATTTTTATCTTTCTTAGCAATATCGATTGCCTTATCTCGCGCTTTTTCTTCCTGAAAATGCCTTACACTACTTAGAATATCATCTGAAAATGTTCGCATCTTGTTTTGTTGTTCATCTTCATCGGCAAGACCCACAAGTTTATAATTCTTCCTAAATTCGTAATTCCGATTTAAATCTAGATACTGCTGTCTTAGATCCAAAGCACTTCCTTCATCTAAAATCATGGAATTTAAATCCTGATCAAATTTGAATTTTGAACGTCTCTGTAAAAGTGCTTGAGACAACATCTCAGAATTGTGCAAATCCTTGGTATAGCCACGTTCAGTTTTCAGATCTTTTTTTATTATTACGCCTGCGCTAAATATTATTTTCTTTTTATAAGCGCGACCCGGTAACCAATCAACCCGATCATTTCTTAAATTGATGGCAGCCAGACTCCACCACGAAGCCGTCGTCAGATTTAATATAAGGAAAAAAAGCAAACCTAAGCGAAAGACCCTTCCCGATTCAGTCAGGAGAGCTTTCCTTATTACTTTCTTACATTTCCCTAGGTGGACTTTCTGTCCTGTTATTGGTGCCATCGTAGGCATATATAGCAATTATTATACCCCACTCTTTGAATAAAAATCCTATAAAATCATACACATATATAACGCGAAGTGCCATGGCAGCAATTAAACTGTTTAAGAGTGCGACAGTCACTTAGAAAAACAGCCTAAATCTCACAAAAAACAGGCACTCCACAATGATATAACTATTTGTTATTACATATTATTATGTTTTTCATGAAATTACCACAAACAATCAAACAGTTAGACACACAGCCAACTCTTTGTTTTAATTATATTTTATATGTTTTCTAAAAAACTGTCCAAGTACTGATCATTTTTTTAAGCTTAGACAGTTTTTTAAAAAAAATACATTTAAGTACAACAGAAATATTAAGTTTTCTTAATTGTGTATAAATATTTTTACAACAATCCCAAAGAAGTGAATATTATCCAAAGACCACCCGCGGAGACAATTGGTATTAAAACGTTATCATCCACATCGATTGGCAGTAATTCTGCAGCACCCCCAATAAGCCCACCACCTATGCAAATTATCCATAATTTGAAACCCACAATGACTGAGCTCAACAAAACTGCTGTTGCCAATATGCACGTAAATACACCAGCAAAAACCCCAATAATTGATTTACCGTTTGAAAATCTTTTAGCGGTGTCACCATAAAGAATTCCGAATAAAGACGCAACAGGATCACCAAGCGCTAAATATAAAATACTGAGAATAGCTACCACCCTTGGAAAAAAAGCGATCAGTACTACTGTTGAAATTAAATAATAAAACATCCCACTCCACTGATTAACTTCGCGCTCTCTCATTATGGGACCCCAAAATTTAATTAGCACCATATTTAACGCGGGACTCTTTAGTCTTAACCATTCAAAAACTGCATCCAGAAGCAATAAAGAACCAAATGTTGCAAGTAAAACACCCTGACTAACTCCAGAACCATAAACAAGCGCAATACCGAAACCACAAAGAGAGTGCCAAAATTTTCTTGCAAGATGTAAATCTGATCTTAAATGTAGCGAACCGGATGTAAATCCAGGAAACATTAACTTTCTACCACTAAAAACAAACTGGCCAATTAATTGAAACCCTAAATTTAATTGATTCCTCATGAAAATATTGAAAGGCAAGTAGTGTGCCAAAATTTTGATTTTAATCTGGCTCTAATATAATATTTATTCTTTATATATTAGCAAGTTAGTGCAGTTTGGGTTTGATGAAATTTTCAAAACATCATATCAATTTATTTAAAGAGTATGAGTATTCGCACTTTGTAAAAAATTTTGCGTAAGTTTTTTCTCAACAAAATTTATTTCTTAAAAAAATGCGCTGCGGTATTTTTTTGTTGTGTGTACCTAGGTAAAATTTTCGCTCTTGACGAAAGCTACAAATAAAGAGGATCGTTACAATAAGGGGTATAATAATATACTCGTGTGTGTGTTAAAATAGGATGACAATGATCGATTTTTCAAATCATTTTTCAAGCTCTGAGGCTTCATCTGATAAAAGCAAAAGGCAGGACTCGGTGGGTCAAGAAGACGCCTATCTTTCGCTTGAAATAAATCCTTTTGCATCGCTCCCCCCAATGCTTCAAACAAGCCCAGTAAAACAAGTGATGGCTGTTGGTGGTGGCAAAGGTGGAATTGGTAAAAGTTTGATCACAGCAAATCTTGCAATTTCTCTTTCAAGAATGGGGCACAAAGTAATTGCAATTGATTTGGATCTTGGTGCATCCAATTTACACACCACTCTTGGACTGGACCTTCCGAAACGAACCTTAAGCGATTTTTTAAGCTCAAGAACCACATCTCTTGATGAGTGCCTGACACCAACGGAAATACCTAGACTTGAAATTCTAAGTGGTGCACAAGACAGACTTGGAATCGCAAACCTGTCGCTAAATCATAAAATTAAGCTATTTGAAAATTTCAGAAAATTGCCTGCAGATTATCTTATTTTTGATCTGGGTGCCGGTACGAATATAAATACAATTGATTTCTTTTTGTATAGCGATCTATCAATAATTCTTCTACTGCCTGAACCTACGGCAATTGAAAATGCTTATAGATTTATTAAAAGCGCATATTACCGAAGGTTGATGCTATCTCCCGCACTGAGCTCCATACAAGGACTAATTAAGAGCGCAATGGATTCAAAAAACGCTCAGGGCATCACGACACCCGCGGATCTTTTCAGAGAAGTAAATGTTCAAAACCCTGAAATGGGTATGCGCCTTAAAGAGGAAATCCAGCGTTTTACGCCGAAACTTATTACAAACCAGACCAGAACCCAAACAGATGTTGAAATTGGTTTTTCAATTAAAACCGTTTGTAAAAAGTATTTTGGTATAGAAATGAATTACATTGGGTATCTCGATTATGACAGCTCGGCCTGGCAATCCGTAAGGCGCAAAAGGCCACTTATTCTTGAATTCCCAAACTCCAGACTGGTTTCAAGCCTTGAGCGAATTGCTTATACTTTGACCAGAAAATATGATGATGAAAAAAACTCGTTATTGCTGTAAGATAATCAAAACACAAAAAAACGAGTAAAAAGATGTTTTTTGAGGATAAACAAACATACTACGACATTTTAGAAATTAATCCTGATGCCACGCCACATGACATTAGAAATGCTTATCTAAAAGCCAAAACAGCGTATCAAAAAAACAGCGTGGCCCTGTATTCTTTATTTGAAGAAGAAGACACAAAAAGACATCTTGAAGCAGTAGAGGAAGCTTACCTTGTACTGTCAAACCCTGAGAAACGAAAGCAGTACGATAAAAACCACGGCATAGGACCTGATGATGAAATTTTCAAAGAGCCCGTTAAACAAAAACCCCCTATAAAAGAAGATAATTCAGTTAGATCAATTGACCGAGTTCCGCCCATGGAAGACACAGAAATGGTTGAATCCCTTCTTGTTCCCCCATCAACTGATTTTAAAGAAGATCAAAATTTTCTTGGTAATAACAAGCCCAAGCCTAAAACAAATAAAGATAATTCTCAAATTATCGACACCAGAACAGGCTTTCTGGCCAATCCCTCAAACCCCTCGCTAACACCCGAGGCTGAAATTGAGCTAAATAATAAAATTGAAGAAGAAACAGAGTGGCGCGGAACTTTTATTCAGATGGTTAGACAATCAAAACGAATAACTATCGAAGAATTATCGGAGTATACAAAACTCAGTAAACGCTATATAAAAGCTCTCGAAGAAGAAGATTACCAAACCCTCCCGGCGGCTGTTTTTGTCAGAGGCTTCATTTCTCAAATAGCCAAAAGGCTTAAGCTT
>CAZQUK010000150.1:0-8650 GCA_964596435.1 uncultured Oligoflexia bacterium | reverse complement strand
CCACCGCCGTAACCGCCGCGACCACCGCCGCCGCCAGGACGACCACGACCGCCGCCACCGCTTCGTGGGGCCATTGGTTTTGCTTCATTAACCTTCATTTGACGACCTTCAACTTCTGAGCCATCAAATTTTTTAATTGCTTCTGCGGCCTCTTCATCAGAGGACATTTCCACAAATCCAAAACCCTTGCTTCTTCCAGAATCCCTATCAACTATAACTTTAGCTGATTCGACTGTTCCACATTCAGAAAAAATATCTAAAAGTGACTGATCGGTTACTCCAAAAGATAGATTACCTACATACAATTTCTTTCCCATATTACCTTCCTTAACTGAAAGTGCCGCTAAAGAGAAATATACGTAACCGTCATCAATCTCTGAGGCGACCCTAAAAAAATATCTTGTAACAGAAAAAGTATAAAAAGAAAACGAATTGTTCAAGAAATATAAAGTCTATTTTAAATTATTTTATGTGGTTAAACTAAGTTTTCTTTATTTACCCCCTTAAAAGAGCTAGAGATAACTAATTGATATATAAAGTGAAAAGCAATAACGCGAGATATTAGAAAAACATCTAATTTAAACCCCCAGTGTAATTGAAAGTTAAGCCACAAAAAAAACGTATTATTTAGCAGTGAGACACAAATCTCCTAGAATAATTCATCCAAAAGCTGATCCTTAAGCGCCAGGAAATCCACAAGTAGTTTATTGTGATTAATAAGATCAAAGTGGTACTTAAACTGATACTCTTCAAAGTCATTACCGATTTCAATAAGTTTTTCCAGTTCAATTTTACCGTATTTATAACGCTTGTCTTCGAGTGCGAGAATTCTTTTTGTTATTTCAACTTTTTCTTTACTAAGAGCGAGTTTTTCGTTTGATTCTCTAAGTTGTGAGACCAGTTCATTTCGTTCTTTTTCTAAATCAAGTAAAGTGCTTTTTTTCAATAACTCAATTTTTTGAAGTTCAAGCGATGTGCTCATTAACTCTGCTTTGCTTTTTGTATCCCAAAGAGGCATTTCAAATTTTATTCCTACAACCGCTTGGTTTTGATTTACCATTGTTGAAAACCGTTTTGAATTTTCAATATCGTAACCTGCAAAAAGATTAAATTTAGGATCAGTCAGCCTTTGTGTTAATGTGACGGCCTTGTAACTTTTTTCCTCCTTTAGGTTTATTATACGATAGGTTCTAAACCCAAAAAATTCTGTGTTATCTGCTAGTTTAGTTAAGACTTCATTTGAAGAAATATTAAAATCAACTTCAGGTAAATACTGGTTAACATTCTGACTGATAAGTCTATTTATTTTGTGCAGTCTTGATTCAAGGTTCCTTGTTTTGTTAATTAAACTTTCTTTTTTTAGAAGTACCAGAAGGTTTGCTCTATCGACATCTATTTGCGATGCAATTCTCTTTTTGTTTTTTTCAAGTACATTATTTTGTAGTTTAATTGAACCTTCGTAAATCTTTTCTGCAATATTTTTATCTAAAAAAGCCTGAGAGTAATCCAAATACTGCTTTGAAATGTCTTTGATATAATTTTCGTATGTTTCAAGCGTTTCAAGCCTAATTATTTCCTGCTCAATTATTAGCGACTCTTTTTTGAGGCGCACATCGCGTCCAAAAAAATTCTTATATAATGACTGTTCAACCCTGAATTCAGTAATGTTTTCCTGTCTTCCTGGAAGATCTGAGTTCACATACTTGAACCCTAAATTCGTGCCAGTTTCAATAAAATCCTTTGATAATGAGCCGGATAAGACAGAAATGTTTTGGCCACTGCCTGAACTTATTCCAAATTCATTTTCAACACCTAAGGTGATTTGCCGGGAAGGAAGACCCCCATTAATGATGAAATCAACTTTTTGGTTGTCGTTAAGTATGTTTT
Organism: uncultured Oligoflexia bacterium; assembly: GCA_964596435.1. Lineage (GTDB taxonomy): Bacteria > Bdellovibrionota > UBA1018 > UBA1018 > CAZQUK01 > CAZQUK01. The sequence continues at coordinate 6,763 of CAZQUK010000150.1, read as the reverse complement.
TAACACTTGGGTCGTTTTTTGTGGCAGCAATTAAAAACTCTTTCATTGTTAGAATATTTGCACCCCATGAAGTTTGAATGAGGCTAAAAAGTCCAATAATAACTGTAATAATGCAGGTTGATTTCACGTATGAGCTCTCCTCATTACAAAAAAACTAATATAAAGGCTATAAAGACACGGGACCAAAATAAGTGTGATAAACATACCAAACAAAAGACCCCAACCCATTGCAAGCATCATTTCGGCAAGCATTGAGTCGTAACCCGCAATTCCATAGGCGGTTGGGAAGAGTCCTGCAACCGTTGTTAAGGTGGTAACGACAACGGCCCTTAGCCTTGAGCTTGTGATTTGTGAGACTTCGCTAAATATATTTTGCTTTGAAATAAGTTTTTTATTTATTGATGATTCAAGACTATTAATAAGTACAATTGAATCGTTAATTACAACACCAATCATTCCCAGTGTTCCGACAACGGCGAAAAATCCGTATTGTGCCATGCCATGAAGCCAAAAGGCAATAATGACACCAATAACGCCGAACGGAATTATTGCAGCAATTAACAGTGGGGGCCAAATTGAATCAAAAAGAAAAACGAGCAGAATATAAATAATTGCCAGCACCATTATCACTGATAGCAAAAAGTCTGATTGCGAGTCGCGCGAATCCTCAACTTCACCTCTGAATTTTATAACGGCCCCTGGATAGCCCGTCGAAATTTTTGGGAAGACTTCAGTTTCCATTTTACCAGCAATTTCAAGAGGTGTTAACTTTGTTCCCGCCTGAAGGTCAGCGTAGACTGAGGTTGTTCTTTTAAAGTTAATTCTTGTAATGTTGGCAGGCTTTGTGCCTGGGGCAACTTTAACAAGTCCCTTTATTGGTACTAGGTAGCCTTCTTTGTTTGCAACAGTTAGTGTGAGTAGTTTGTTAATGTCGTTTTTGTTATTGTCCTCACTTGAAAATCTTATATCAACTTCTTCTTCGCCGTCATTAAGTGTGTATAAAATATCACCTTCCACATAGGATCTTAACGTTGAGGATAACTGCTCAAAGTTTATTCCAAGTCTGCTTGTTTCTTTTTTATTAATTAGAAGTTTGTATTCCTGTTTTGTAACGGGTTTTTCAATTTCCACATTTGTAAGGGCAGGATTACTGTCCATATAGACTTTTAGTTCATCAATGATTTTTTTTCGGTCCGCATCGTTATTTTCTTGAACCTCAATTAAAATGGGACTCCCGCTATCGGAGCCGAATCTTCTTTTTTGAACTTTTATTTCTGTAAAACCTTCTAGTTTATCAAATTGTGTTTGCCATATTTCTAAAAGTTCCTTAAGGGAATGTTTTCTTTCTGAAAGAGGAACAATTTCTACGCGTATTGATGCCTCGTTTTCCCTGACCGCGCCCCCACGTCTGTTTTGGGCAATCCTGGTGCCTACAGATGTCACCACACTCTTTGTGTCAGCTAAAAAAATATTTTCAACAGAACTTACAAGTTTTGCCATTTCATATCTTGATGTACCTTCTGGCGCCACCGCATTCACTCTGAAATCTCTTGACTCTTCTCTTGGAAACATAACGTATTTCATTTTATACTTAAAAAGTGCGCCACAAGCCAAAATCAGCATCAAAAAAAGTACCAAAACGCTGGTGCGATGAGGGAGTAGTCTTGTAAGAGTTAAAGCATAAAAAGTTTCTGCACGCCGAATTAGGTTTTCTCTTTTTATTTTAAATTTATCACTGTGTTTAAAAAGTTTTCTGTATAATAATTCAAGCTTAAGTGGTCTGCTCATATGCGTTGGAAGAATAAAAGCGGACTCTAATAGACTTGCTAAAAGCATCAAAAAAATAACTGTTGGAATATATTTTACAAAAAGGCCAAAATGACCCGTAAAAAAATATAGCGGAATAAATGCTGCACAAGTGGTAAGAACACTTGCAATTACAGGGCTCATTACTTCATAGGTGGAGTCCGTAACAGTGTTTTTGGAACCATTTGCAGCTTTTCTTGAAATATTCTCAGCAATAATTATTGCGTCATCAACCACCATTCCAAGTACAATTATTATTCCAGCAAGGGTCATGTTGTTTACGGTGTAACCCATTGCCATTGCGGCCACCAATGTGAAAGCCAGAGAAAATGGAATACCCATTGCAACCCAGACACCAGATTTAAAATCCAAAAAAAGCAGTAAAATAATAGCAATTAAAATAAATCCCAAAATTCCGTTTGTGCCTATGAGTGAAAGTCTGTTTCTGACATCGTAAGACTCATCATCTATTAAAACGTAATCGATGGGGCTTAATGGGGTATTTTTTTTGAAGGTTTCAAGAAAAGTAACAAGCTTTTTTTGTGCTGATATTATGTCTGAATTTGAACTTTTTTGAATATTTAAAACTATAGCTTCATGTCCTTGAGTTTTTATTATTGAGTTTGATTTTTCAAATCCGTTTTCAACAACGGCCATATTAGCAAGTCTAGTGCCTTGCCCCTGAAAACCACTTGTTATAATAACATTATTTAAAGATTCAACGTCTATCAGTTCTGAAATAATTGAAATTTCTGATTCGCTTTTATCAAGAATGTTGCCAATGGGTTTTCTAATGTGTTGTTCAATTATCTGTTGTTTGACTTGATTCATTGATATTTCATAGGTTTTAAGTTTTTCGGGGTCCACTTTAACCTGAAGTTCGGGCCTTAAATAACCCGAGGGTTCAACACCACTGATTTCATCAAGTGATAAAATTTTATTTTTAAGGGCCAAAACATATTTTTGGAGCTTTATTCTGGATGGAATATCTAATATTTCTTTTTCTTTTAAGAAAACACCAACTTCAATAATTGCTTTTTCTGAACTTTTGAAGTGTCTGTAAACAGGATTGTCTGCTTCTTTTGGAAAATCCACAGAATTAATTGTGTCTTTTAGTTCCTGTATTTTTTCAGAAAGATTAGATATGTTAGACTCAAATACAATACGAATAGTGCATCTTCCATAGGACGAATTACTTGAAACTGTATCCAGGGCCGTCACACCTTTAAGTTTTTCTTCAATCGGTTTTGTTATAAAAAGCTCAACATCCTCGGCCGAAGCACCAGGATATCTTACTGATACACTGATGTGGTTCATGGAAAATTCAGGCATTTCCTCCTTGCCAATTTTGCCCCAAAAAACGACAGCAGAAATAATGACCCCAAACATTACAACATTTGCAATTACGGGTCTGTTTACAAAATAATTGATTAAACTTCTCATCGTATTTTTATCACCATCAGAATTTGTAAATTGGACTTGATTATAACAACCAGTTACGTGTGATTCATAGTTATTTTTGAATTGTTAGGTATTTACGCAAACACGCACTGGCCTGCCGCACAAAAAAGTGATTGTTTTGGGGTAGGGGTATGTTCTATAAGCTTGTAATAATAATTTTGAAAACTTTAATTAATTATGTATTCTTTTTGTACATGTTTTGTAAATTCATTTCTTGTTTTTTAAAATCAAATGCGATTATTTTATTATTTAACTTATCTGTTCACGCCGGGGGTTTTGACTGGGAGCCGATAGTTGTTCCTAAGGCATATTGTGGTGACGGATCACCTTACAAGGTTTTTATTAAACACGGTGATCCTGAAAAAATTGCTTTTACATTTATGGGAGGTGGGGCGTGTTGGAGTTTTGCCACTTGTTTTGGTCCAACACCTCATGCTTGGATACGTGGAATTCCATTTGTGCCTGACGTTGGTGGGTTATTAACGTCTGACCCTGAGCGGGGTCCTCTTTCTGATTACACGCATGTGTATTTTCCGTATTGCACGGGGGATGTTCATTTGGGCACCCATATTGCCAATTATTTTTTGGGTTCAAAAGTGTATCATACGGGTCGTTATAACGTAAAAAATGCAATTACAGTTCTTCATAAAAGAAACATTGTTGATTTAACCAAAGCCCGTGATGTGGTTCTTTACGGGTTTTCAGCAGGAGCGATAGGACTTTTGTATCATATAAAATATATTGATAAATACATAAAAAGTGCAACACACAAGGTTTTAATTGCGGATTCGCCGGGGCTTCATTTTGGTTCACGGTTCTGGAAAAAATTTTCACCAAGTTATATTGATGATTTTACATCAGCAATGAAGAGCATTGGGTTTGAAATAAATACAAGAAGCGGGCGCATGGCAAAAGTACTGAACATTGTGTGTAAAAATAATTCTGGTTGGAGCGTTGGTATTTTACAGGGGAGTCGCGATATCGTTATGTCCAGAATTTTTGGTGATATTTCACAAGACGCACACGAAAGACTGATTTTCAGTAAAAATGGTATTTATGGAATGACTAAAAACCCAGATGACAATTGTGCGGCCTGGGTACCAAAAAGTTCCATGCATAGTTTTTTGGTGACCGATTTAGGGACACTTTTTGAAGCCGATGGAAAAACCGCAATTGATTTTGCAACTGACATAATTCGCTCAGGAAGTGGCAGAAATTACAGATAACACGCAGTGTTTATCGTGCCTTCAGCTAAAAAAGTATTGGGTTCGGGAACGATCGCGCCGCGATGTGGTGTGATTGTTAATAACTTGGGTTTGCAATCATGAATGAAATTAGTTGCTTAGCCTATACTAATGAAACTTAAATAAATTTCCGACTATGTATTATGCCTTGTGAAGATAAAAAAAATGATGCGTTTTTTGGTGGTAACTTTGGTTCGTGTCCATCTAAAAAAACAAAAAAAGTAATTATCAGGTTTTATGCGCCGGTATCGTTTTTTGTTTCAAAAAGAGTCTGGCATGAAACACAAAAGTTAGAACAAATTGATGACATAACATGTGAGCTAACTTTTGATGTTGGCATTACTCAGGAACTCATAAGGTGGATACTTGGTTTTGGTTCAAATGTTGAAGTTATTAAACCCAAATCATTAAGAGAAAATATTATTACCGAAGCCAGAGAACTTATTGAATTTTATGAAAGCAAAAAAAGCGCGGCTTAAGTGTAGTTTATGTGCCAGCGTAATTTATCTAACTATAGCAACTTGAAATAATTTCAATAGGGTGCCTGACCTTTGCCCTGGTATTATTTTCAATTTGAAGTTTACAAGTAGAACATTCAGTAAGGCAGTTTATACCCGACACTTTTAGAAATTCAAAAAGACCCGAACCTATACTTTGACTTATTTTAAGGTTTTTCTTTCTTGTTCCATAGGTTCCAGCCATTCCACAACAACCCTCATTAATGGGGATTACTGTTGTATCTGGTATGAGTTTTAAAATATTTGCGCTTGCTTGAGCGTGTAACATAAATTTCTGATGACATGGTTTGTGGTAGTAGTAAGTGGTTTTTGACGGTGAAAAATTGGTTTTAAGTTTTCCATTTTGCATAAGTTCATAAAGAAAACTCATAATGTCTGTTGTGGCAAGAGATACGGTTTTTGATTTTTCGTTATCAAAGAGGCGTAAATATTCGGCCCGTAACATCAGGGCTGCTGTGGGTTCTGTGCAAATTATTTTCATACCTCTTTTAGCATAAGGATAAAGATTATTTATATTATATGCGGCAATATTTTTTGAAACCTTTAGGTTCCCATAGCAAAGGCCAACTATGCCGCTTTCTTTTTGTTTTGGTAGTATGGTTTCAAAGCCATTGTGCCTTAATATATTAATTAGGCTGCTTGAAATGTTTGGGTTAAAATAATTTGAGTAAGTATCAACAAAATAAATAAGTTTTTCCTGGTTTGTTGCGTGTTTGTTTCTATGCGTTTTTATGGCGGGTTTGTTAGAAATTTTTGGGATGGCTATTTTTTTTGAAATTCCAAAAAACAGATCCAATTTTAGTTTGGTTACAGTATTGCTTGAAAAAAAATTAAAAAGTTTTGAAAAATAAGAAGCAAAAGCAAGCATCGATCCAAAGTGAGTAAGTGCAAAAACTCCGGGTGCCCTGAAGCCATTTATTGCAAGGCTTGCTTTTATTTCTAACATCAAATCGCCACCCTTAACGCCATTTGGGCAGTCATTGGCGCACGCCTTGCAGTTTATACAATAGTCAGCAACTTGTGCTAAATATTTTTTGTCTTTTAAGTTAATGGCACCTGTTAGGTAGCCTCGTAACAGATTTGCTTTGGCCCTTGTGGAGGCAGCTTCGCGCCCTGTGGCTCTAAAAACCGGGCACATATTTATGTCTTTAAGTTTTGAGCGGCACTCACCACAACCATTACAGGCTTGTGTGATTTCAAAAAGTTCATTTTTTTGCCAGATTAATTTTGTTTCAATATTATTTAATTTGTAATTACCGCCAAAGCGAAGTTTTGTTCTCCATGCGTCAAAATTATCACAACCTGTTTTGTTGTCAGGGTTAAAAATATTATTGGTGTCAAAAATATTTTTTATCTCTTTAAATGCATTAAAAAGGTTACCGTATTGTTTTTTTATAAATGGAGATCTTAAATAGCCATCACCATGTTCTCCACCAATTGTGCCCTTAAGCGATAAGGTTAAGGTATATATTTCGTCGCAAAGTGCAGGTAACCAGGAATAAGTGGCTGTGGATTTTAAATCTAAAAATGGTCTTATGTGTACAGTGCCATCGCCAGCGTGGCCATAAGTCAGGTGCCTAATGTTTCTTTTTTCTAAAATGCTCTGAACCCCGCGAAAGTAATCATACAAAACTTCTGGTTTTACGCAGGCGTCTTCAATTAAAGGTACGGGCTGAAATTTTTCAGGAAATCTGTTAATATAACCCGCAATTAATGTGCGCATTTTCCACACGG
>CAZQUK010000149.1:0-8705 GCA_964596435.1 uncultured Oligoflexia bacterium | reverse complement strand
TTTTAAGGTTAAAAAGCAAAGTAGTGTCGGATAGGTCTTTAAGGTTTAACATAAAAAATCCTTTCTTTGGTTTGGAAAAAACGACCATACCACGGGTTTTAAAAAACGAATTTTTGTGCTTAAAACGCCATTAGAATACAAAATAAAAAAGCAATGAAGCGCGCAAACAATTTAAGTCAAAGAGCGTTTGTGAGGCCCGTGTGTGCAGAATAGAGCCTAAAATAAGGTGTTTTTTGAAAATAAATATGTAAATAAAAAAATAAACCAAAACATTGTCAATATAAAAATATTTTGCTCAAATAAAAATCAAATAAAAAATTACGTAAAAATGACCGGGAACTGATGTGCGCGCGAGTGTACAAACTGTCATACCAGCGAGCGTATGAAATCCTATATTCTATATTGAAATTACCGATTGATATCAGACAAACGCCCTAAGCATTAGGCCCTCAAACCACTAGCGCTAGTACTTCCCAAGCGCCGTGTGAACCATGGGCCCCCAAGCTTCTCGCCGCGCTAGTACTTCCTAAGCGCTAGTACTTCCTAAGCGCTAATACTTCCCAAGCGCTAGTACTTCCCAAGCTCCATTTGAACCTGACTCTTAATATAATCCACGGCCCTATCTGCTTTAACCATTTCTTTGCGCGTGCCATCCCTGGTTTTAAATTCCACTTCACCTGTTTCAAGACTTTTGGGTGAAATAATAATACGAAATGGAACTCCAATTAAATCAGCATCACTAAATGCAAAGCCTGGTTTTTCGTCCCTGTCATCAAATAAAACTTCAAGCCCGGAGGCACACAGATCTGCATAGAGTTTATCTGCTACAGCATGCACAGTATCTGTTTTATATCTAAACGCACAAATATGAACCTGGTATGGTGCAATCGAAATTGGCCAAATGGGTCCGAATTTATCGCACGATCCTTCAAGGACAGCCGCCATTGCACGGCCCACTCCAATGCCATAACAACCCATTATTGGAAACTGCGCTTTACCGTTAACGTCAAGGTAAGTGCAGTTCATGGCTTTTGTGTATTTTGTTCCAAGCTGAAAAATATTTCCAACCTCAATACCGCGCTTCATTAAAAGTGGTGTGCCTGTTACGGGGCAGGGGTCACCCTCTCGCGCAAAGGCAATGTCTGCAATTTCAATATCAGCTAAAACACCGCTCATATCACGTTTAAAATTAAAGTTTTTATAGTGGTAATCTTTTTCGTTTGCACCAACCACCAGGTTTGATGACAGGGCTGCGGATTTATCAAAAACAATTTTTACTTTTTTTGCATCAAGCCCAATTGGGGAAGCGTAACCAGGAACAGCGCCTACTGTGCGTATAAGGTCATCGCCTGCGAATTCAATTTCAGAAATTTTAAGATGGTTTTTGAGCTTTACTTCATTAACTTCAATGTCGCCCCTAATTACAACAAAACACAATTTGCCATCAGGCATTTTATAAAAAACAGCCTTGCCGGTTTCAGAAGCCCGCACACCTAAAAATTTTGCAACCTCTTCAATAGTTGTATTATTTGGCGTATGTACTTTTTCAAGCTGGAACTCTGGGCCGCTTGAAAATTTAATTCCTGTTGTTGCAATTTCCTTATTGGCCCTGTATTTACCATCTGCTGACATAAAAATTGTGTCTTCACCGCAATCTGCAAGCGCCATAAATTCGTGCGACACCGCACCACCCATCATGACGGGGTCCGACTCAATAGAAACCACATCCTTCATTCCAAGCCTTTTGAAAATTGTTTCGTAAGCTGCGTGCGCGCGTTTGTAATACGCTTCTAAATCTTCTTTTGATGTGTGATACGAATACGCATCTTTCATTGTAAATTCACGCACCCTTATTAAACCTGCACGCGGGCGCGCCTCATCACGGTATTTTGTTTGAATCTGGTATAACATTACGGGTAGCTGTTTGTAGGAACCAATTTCGGTTCGGGCCAAATGCACAACGGCCTCTTCGTGAGTCATTCCAAGCATTAAGTCTTTATCGTTTCTGTCCTTAAAACGCAAAAGTTCGGGCCCAACAGTTTGATACCTGCCGCTTTCCTCCCAAAGTTCGCGTGGTAAAACAATTGGCATTAAAACTTCCTGGCCGTCTATGTTGTTCATTTCTTCGCGTATTATTTTTTCAATTTTAAGTACTATGCGTTTTGCAATTGGTAAAAGCGAATATATGCCGGTTGAAACTGGGCGAATATACCCGCCCCTAAGAAGAAAAATATGACTATTTGTTTTTGCGTCCTTTGGTACTTCTTTTAAGCGTTTTCCAACAAGCTTTGATAATCTCATGACTAAATATCCCTTTGTATTTGAGTGTGTGTTTTACAAAAAAATTATTCTTTATGTCTTACATCAAGTGCGATTCTGAATATCTCAATGGATCTTAAGGCGTCAAGAAGTTCTATGACCTTACCGTGAGGTGCCATTTCATCGGCCTGAATAACGGCTTCAGTTATGTTTTCAAGTTTTTTTAGTTCTGCAAGCCTACTAGGAAACTCGCCCCAGCTAAGGAGTTCGTCTTTTATGTATAGTTCGCTGTCCTTTGTAAGTGTTAAAACCAAAGGGCCTTGTTTTTGTGCCTGCTCACCAGTGTTTGCCGCCGGCAGCTCAACATGTATTCTTGATTGATAAATCACAGGAGCCGTGATCATAAAAATTATTAACAAAACCAGAAAAACGTCAACAAGTGGAGTTACGTTAATGGCAGATATTATTTCGTCATTATCATTGTTTGAAACGTGCGCCATTTTTTCCCTTATTTATCCAGTTTACCGATTAAAAAACTTTTTAGTGCTTCGGCCTCTATTACAGCGTCCTTAACTCTTCTTTGAAAAATGTTAAATGCAACAACAGCCGGAATTGCAACAAGGAGGCCCACGGCTGTTGCAACTAAAGCTTCTGAAATACCAGAGGTAACACCTTGAGCAGCGGCTCCAAGTTGTTTTTGTGAAAGATCATGAAACGCATGAATAACACCTAGTACTGTTCCAAAAAGACCCACAAAAACCGCATTACTTCCAATTGTTGCAAGAAAGGCAAGGTTCTTTTCCCAGTGAAGTTTAACTTGTAAAAGTGCATCTGTTGCAAGTTCATGTAAGGAGCCAGCGTTTTTCACACTTGAGCTTAGCAGGGTTAAACTCATTTTGGTTTCAAGATCCATGGGTTCATTTTTCTTGTTTTCAAATCGCCCCTCGGCAAGCTTCTTGGCGGCATCGAATTCACCTAAACTTACGGCTTGGCGTAAAGATGCCCTAAAATCTAAAAGGCCCCTTTGAGCTTTTTTGTAAAACAAAACGCGTTCAATTATTAAGCTTATTGAAATTATTGAAAGTAAAACAAGCAGATATAAAACCCACTCGGCGCCCACCAACGATATTCCTAAAAATAAATTTGTTAACATGTATTTAAAATTACTATAACTATAGAAACAATTAAAGGTATTCATTTACTTTTTGCGGCGTGGCATGATACTTGTCCTTGTTATTGATTATGGGTGTTACAAAAAACATGGAAAAAAGCTTTTTTGAAGTTCAAAGGCCTGCGTTTTGGGCGGGCGTGTCTAGCAAAGATTGGCAGTCTTGGCGCTGGCAGTTACAAAATAGGGTAAGGGACCCCGAGTTCATTAAAAAACTAATTGGCGTTTTTGAAGAAGAGTCAGCTTTTTTTAGCTCGGACAAAATAAAATTTCCGGTGGCCATTACGCCTTATTATTTATCTTTAATCACACCGTTTGATTCCAGATGCCCTATCAGAATGCAGTCAATACCAAGCTTTAATGAATTTATTTTTAAGGATTTTGAGCAGGAGGACCCCTTGTGTGAGGAGCGCGATATGCCCACTTTAGGGTTAACGCACAGATATCCTGATCGGGTTTTATTATATGCAAATTCTGACTGCGCCACATTTTGCCGCCACTGTATGCGCAGGCGCAAGGTTTCTGATGTTAATAGGCCCGTAACTGCTGCTCAAATGGAAGACTGGTATTCCTACATTGAGAGCAAAAGAGAAATTCGCGATGTTATTATTTCAGGTGGTGAACCGCTTTGTTTATCGGATGGTAAAATTGAAGAAATTTTAATTCGACTAAGGGCAATTAGGCACGTTGAAATTATTAGAATCGGAACGCGCACCCCCGTTACACTCCCACAAAGAATTACAGACGAACTAATTAGTATTCTAAAAAAATACCAGCCCGTATATATTCACACACATTTTAATCATCCAAAGGAATGCTCTATGGATGCTTTAATTGCATGCGCTAAGCTTTCAGATTCAGGCTTTGTGATCAATAATCAAATGGTTTTATTAAAAGGCGTTAATGACAACGTGGATGTGGTGCGAGAGCTTAACCATAAACTTCTAATAATGCGCGTCCACCCATACGATATTAATCAATGCGACATGGTACGCGGCACCTCACATTTTAGAGCTGCAGTCGAGGTGGGGCTTGGTATTATTAAGGGACTTAGGGGGCACACAAGCGGAATGGCTGTTCCACATTTTGTTGTTGATGTTCCAGGTGGGGGCGGTAAAGTTCCACTTTTACCTGAATATGTTGTAAGATCAGATAAAGGGACACTTGTTTTTAGAAACTATAAAGATGAAGAATATGAATATTGTGAAAGTTAAATTATTTGTTCTGACTTTTTTAATTTTTGCACTCGGCTTGTCCTGCACAACACTTCCAAGCGTTGAACATAAGACATACCATTTTCCTGAAAAAGCTTTTTTTGATGAGCCCAAAAACCACAAATTTGAAAAGCTTGGTTTAGTAAGAGCAAAGGTGAATTTTCCTACCCTTGATCCTGACCGCGGGTTTGAATCATTATGTAGTAATTATTTTAATAAGGCAATTGCCGAGCTTGTTGAGATAGCCGAAAAAAAAGATGGCGATGCTGTTATGCAAGTGCGCTCTGTTGTTTTTTTAATGGACGCCAGGCGTGAAGAATATCCAAAAGCCGAATGCGCTGATGATGGTGAAGAGGGCCAGGTTCTTGTAAAAGGCATTGCTATTAAGTGGATATTGAAATAATTAAATGAAAATATCTGATGTATTTAGAAAGTTAATGACTTTATAATTATCTGTTTGAGATAAGAAATCTCCTGAATAAATAATGTATCCATATTTTGATTTATTTGATAGCTTTTGAAAGTTTTTGATACCTTTGACAAAAGATTTATTAAATGTTGAAGAAGACTTTATTTCTATTGGAATCAATTGAGAGCCTTGTTTATATAAAAGATCGACTTCTGTCCCATTGCTATCTCTAAAAAAGTATAGATTTGGATTTAATCCTTTATTTAGTCTTGACTTCATCGCCTCAAGAATAACTAAGTTTTCAAATATGTTTCCAATAAGAGGATCTCTGCTGACAACTTTTGAAGACTCCAGATCTAATAAATAACTAAGAAGTCCTGTGTCTGTGAAATATATTTTGGGTGATTTAATAACTCTTTTACCGAAGTTTTCAAAATAAGGTTCTAATTTAAACACTAAAAAAGATGCTTCAAGCACTGAAATCCAGTCCTTTATAGTCGTATTTGAAACACCTACGTCATTCGATAAAGAATTATAATTAGCTATTTGTCCTACTCTACCGGCTAGTAATTTTAAAAGTTTTTCAAAAGTAGAAATATCTTTTAGCTGTATAAGTTGTCTTACGTCTCTTTCAATATATGTTTGATAGTAATTAGAATATGCTTTTGTTGGATTTAATTGATCGTTATAAATGCGTGGGAAAAAACCTTTGTAAATAATTTCATCCTTAGAATTAATTTTTTCAACGCTTAATACTTCTGAAATAGATAAAGGCAGTAGTTTTATTAAAGCAGTTCTACCGGCTAATGATTGGGTAATATCTGCTCTTAGTTTTAATTGGTGTGAACCGGTCAGTATAAACTGTCCCTTTTGGTTATTAGTGTCGATTATTTCTTGAAGGTAGGACAATAGTTCTGGAACTCTTTGTATTTCGTCAAAAATAACCTTGTTGGGATAAACTTTTAGAAAGGATCTTGGGTCGTCTTTTGCAAATTGACGGATATCTGGATTTTCCAGGGAACAATATTTATAATCAGGGAATACCATTTTTGCGAGTGTTGTTTTTCCGGATTGTCTTGGACCTATGATTGTAATAACAGGATATGAATCTGCTAACCTAACTAATTCCTTACTAATTTCCCTTTGAATCATATGTGCCTTAAATATGACATTACCCCAAAAGTATGTATATTACAAGTATAACTTCAAAAATACATAAAACGAGTGGCGTAACTCTTGATATAATAGGACATTCGACAATCACTTTTGCGTACAAAATGGTTGACTATTTTACACCAGTATGTTTACATTTTAAGTAAGGAGTCAAAGTACGATTTTTGGGAAAAACTCCATGCTTTGTGAAGAATCTCCATCTCCAATCTGTTGGTGGGGGTATTTATGTCTGGCTAGCGTGAGTTTAAGTGGTGAGAAGGCGAATATAGCTTGCCACGTGTGTCGTTTTCGGGTATTATGACACATATGATACAAAGAATTCTGGAAAAATCACTTACTAACACACCGAAAAGCATATTACTTTTAGGCGCAAGGCAGGTTGGTAAAAGCACACTTATTAATTCGCTTAAGCCGGATTTGACAATAAATTTTGCCAAACAAAGTACATACCTTGAGTACGCAAAAGATGTTTCATTAATTGAGCGCAATATTCTGGCATTTGAAAAAAACTCAAAAAAAGAAAATATCACCATTGCGATTGATGAAATTCAAAGGCTACCTTTACTTTTAAATACAATACAGGCCCTGATTGATGAAAAACCAAAACAAAGAAAATTTTATCTAACCGGGTCGTCCGCAAGAAAACTAAAAAGAGGAAAGGCTAATTTATTACCGGGGAGGATTCTATACAAAAAATTACTACCTCTTACCTACTGGGAAATTAAGAATATTTTTTCAATTGATATGCTTGATAAAATGCTTCTTATTGGTTCCTTGCCTGAGGTAATTAATGAATCCTATGGCGTTGATGTTCTTGAATCTTATGTTGAAACATATTTGAGAGAGGAAATTCAGGCGGAGGCCCTGACAAAAGATTTGGGAGCATACGGAAGATTTTTAGATCTTGCGGCAGAACTATCGGGTCAGTATATAAATTACTCAAAAATTGCATCTGATTCCGAGATAAACAAAGAAACAATACGCAGATATGTCGGTATTTTAGAAGACACGCTTATTATTAACAGAATAAATAGTTTTAAAAACATTCACAAAAAAAGAAAGGTTAGGAGTAAGGATCGTTTTGTTTTTTTTGATTTGGGCGTAAGAAATGCCGTATTAAAAAAACACCGAACAAGTATTACTCAAAATGAAAAAGGTCATTTATTTGAACAGTGGTTAATATTGCAGGTACAGGCATATATAAATTATTTTTCTAAACCATGGCAACTATCATCATTTCGTGATGAATACGGAAATGAGGTCGATCTTATTATTGAAGCCCCTGACGCGATTTATGCAATAGAAATCAAATACGGAACAAAATATAAAACTTCTTACACAAAAGGTCTTAAAACATTTAAGACTTTGCTTGGAAAACCCATCAAGTCTGTAATTGTATACACTGGTAGCACGAAGCAACTGGGGGACATAAAAGAAGATGTACTGCCCCTAAGTAGTTTTTTGGATGAATTTCTGCCTGGCATTTAAGAAATATTCAAAACCCAGAAAGTGTGGGGGGGGTAATGGAGATGAATGGATACAGGTAGGTTTTATTTAATATTAAATATTTTTTTAATGCCTTCTTGCCAGAACAAACAGTGTACCTTGCCGAGTTTTTGTTCAATAGGGTCCCTTGAAAGATAAAAAATTTTTGAAGGTTTCAGATCTTTGCTTATTTTTTGAAGCGATTTTATTTCTTTAATATCAACCCGGTTTGTGGATTTGATTTCTATTACATAAGGAGTTCTTTTTCCACGATCAATTATTAAATCAATTTCAGCGGCACTGTTTTGGGTTTGAAAATATGAAAGTCTCCAGTCTTTTTTAAGATATTTTTGTAAACAATTAATTTCTGTAATTATAAACTGTTCGAATAGTTCTCCAAAATATGCTGTTTTTGGTTTTATTTTAATATCCAGGGCACGCTCTAAGGATCGTCTAACGCCTGTATCAAAATAATAAAATTTTGGATGCTTTCTTTGAGCTTTTCTGATGGAGCGGTGATAATGGGGTAAAAAAAATCCGATCATTGTGTCTTCAAGTATTTGAAAGTAATTCTGAACTGTTTTTATGTCACAGCCCGCCTCGGATGCAATTTTTGAGTAATTAATAATTTTGCCGGACATGATTGCTGAAATTTCAAGAAAATCCCTAAATGGTTCAATTTTTCTAACAATTTGTTCGGCTTTAATTTCTTCATTTAAATAAACTAAAGTATATGCCCTAAGAAAATCTTCCTTTTCTTTATTGTTTTTAAGATTGTAAATTTTAGGTAAAGAGCCCCATGTTAACACTTCAATTAAATCAAAATTTTCTTTTAATTCAATATGAGTAAAAGGAAAAAGATATAGAATAATGGCTCTACCGGCTAGAAGATTGGCAGAGCCCCGTTTAAGTTTACGCGCGCTTGAACCGGTCATGGCAAATTTTATATTATGCTTTTCAATTAATTGATGTACGACATCAAGTAGACGTGGAACTT
>CAZQUK010000148.1:8468-8746 GCA_964596435.1 uncultured Oligoflexia bacterium | reverse complement strand
CATCACGATTTTGTTGTTTTTCCTTCAGGTATGAAACAAACTTTTCAATAACATTCTCACCGTGTCTGACTGTAATACCAAAGCCGAGGCCCACTTTATTTAAGGCTTTACCCTTTTTTTCCATTTCAAGATGGAGCAGTAAAAGTCCTGCTTTTATGGCTAAAAAAGCATCGTCATAGTTTTGGATAAGCCCTTTGTTGGTGAACCAGTTAGTCTTTTCTGAGTTTCTTGTCATGGCACCAACGTATCGCCATGAATTTCTGTTGTCGTCAAAAATG
>CAZQUK010000148.1:0-8458 GCA_964596435.1 uncultured Oligoflexia bacterium | reverse complement strand
TTATCCATCTGGTATCTTGCGAGCGGTTCATTAGGCGCCAGCTTTTTTCCATGCTTTCAGTTAGTGCGTCGCCTACAACTGACGAAAAAATCAGCATGGTATCTTCACAGCAAAACTTACTAGATGAGGTTCCTAACTCTCCACCAATTGGTACACAATTATTTTGATCAGACATTTTTTCTCCTTAAAGTTTGTTATTCAAGACAGGACGTTCTTAGTTCAGCGTTTTCAGCTTTTAAGGCTTCAATTGTTAAATTTGCCTGTTTAAGTTCGTTTTTAAAAGATTCAGTTTTAATAGAGGCTTCTTTAGTTTCCTTTTGGGAACTAAACACATCGTTTTCAAGTTGTTTTACCGTGGATTCAAGAAGTGCTATCTGGTCGTCCCGTTCCCTTATTGCGCGTATGGATTGGGTTATAAGTTCAGCGGACTCTTTTTCTTTTTTAGAGGATTCTATTTTAAATTTATCAAAATCAATTCTGATTTGCGTGCGGAGTTTTTCGTTTTCTACATCATTTTGATGTTTAATTTGTTCAAACTCTTTTTCAAATTCAGCCTTCATTTTGGAAATTTCCTCTTCGGCTTTTTTTAGCTTATCTGCAAGCTTGTTTTCAAATTCGTTATTGTATGCTGGTGTCAAAGTGGTGTTTGTATTTATTTCATCAGTCATTAATTTTATCTTCTCCTGTTGTTACCTTAACCTTTTGCCATCTTCCAATAATGCCCCTATACTTATAAACATCTCAAGTATTATTTAAAAATTATTAAGAACTCTTAAGTTCAGCTATTTCAGCTTCAAGAGCTTCGCGCGATTGTAGGGCCATATTATATTCCGATTTCATTGATTGTACCTCGTTTAAGGCGGCCTCTTTTTCCTGCACAAGTTTTGCAAAATTTGATTCGACCTCTTTTACTCTTGATTCTGCAAGTTTTATCTTATCATCTCTTTCTTTAATTGCCCTAATAGATTGTGTTATGAGCTCGCCAGATTCTTTTTCTTTTTTTGCAGCGTCCTTTTTAACCTGGTCAAGCTCCTTTGTAATGGTTGCACGTATTTTTTCGTTTTCTTCTTCAGCTTTTTTTCGTTTTTCTTCTAGTTCTTTTTCGAGTGCGCCTATAATATTAGCCCTCTCATGCTCCATTCTTTCCTTCGTTTTTTGAATCTCCTCAGCGGCCTTTTTCTTCTCTTGCTTAAGTTTTTCATTGAGCTCGTCTTTTAGTTTTTGCTGTTCTTTGGCGGCAATTTCTTTTTCTTCGGCAAGTTTCTGCTTCATTTTTTCAAGTTCTTCTTTGCTTTTTTCAACCTCGGCTCTTATTTCCTTTTCAACGGCAGCCTTCTTTTCAATAAGCTCCACCTCAAAACGTTTTCTTGTTTTTTCCATGTCCTCAATCATCTTGTTTTTTTCTTGCTGTTGTTTTTCAAGAGCAGCTTTTATTGCCTCTTTTTCTGCTTCAATCTCATTTTTAACTTTCTGCATTTCGCCTTTTGCCCGCTCACTTTCGGCTTCCATTTCAAGTGCAAGCTTCTTTTTAAGCTCAACTCGTTCGGCTTCTGCAAGCTTCTTTTCTTCTACAAATTCATCATGAAGTTTATTAAGTTCCTCTTTATTGCGCTCGCGCTGAACTTCAATGACTCTTTCAGCCTCATCTTTTTTCTTTCTAAGCTCTTCGGCAAGAAGTTTTCTTTCGCTTTCCATTTCAAGGTACATCTTCTTTTTTTCTTCAGCAACAGAAACCCTTAAGTTACTATTTTCAGTTTCAAGCTTTTTAACGTCAGTACTTAATTTTTCTGTTTTTGAATTAAGTTGTATAACTTTTTCGCTAAGTTTTGATTTTTCGTGTTCAGCACCAAGAAGTTTTGTTGACATTTCTTTAATCTGCTCAACAACTACAGATTTCATTTCCGTAAGAATTTCTTTGTGTGCAATATTACTGTCGTATGTTTCAAAACCTTCAAGAATTTTCTTTTTTAGGTCATCTGCATCAAAGGGTTTTTGAAAATACTTTGAAATGTGCCGGTCGTTAATGGCCTGTGTTGCAACTTCAAAATCTGTATAACCTGTTAAAAGGTAAAATGGTATATTTTCGTTAATCTCTTCGTGAGCTTTGGCTGCAAACTCGGTTCCTGTAAGACCAGGCATTCTTTGGTCGGTTACTACAACGTTAATTTCAGGGTTATCTCTAAGAGTTTGAAGTCCTTTTTCGCCGCTATCCGCAATAAAAACCTCAAAATCCTCCTCAAATGTTTCTTTTACCAGGTCAAGAAGGTCGGTTTCGTCATCAACAAAAAGGAGGGAATTTTTCTCACCTTCTTTGCGACGGTCCTTTAATTTAAGATCGGCTGATACACTTATTGTTGCATTTTTTTCGGCGCCAATTACAGATTCGATTTCATTAAGATCGTCTTTTAGTTTTTCTTTTTCTTTTTGAAGATTTTCAAAATCTTCAACGAGCCGTTTTAATTCCTCTTTTGTTTGATCCCTTTCTCTTTCAATGCTGTCAATATCGCGCCTTTTGAGTTCCTCAAGCTCCAGTGCCTTTTTCTTTAGGCTTTCTACCACTGCTGCTAGTGTTGTTATTTGTTCGTTTGAGTTTTTAATTTCATTAGTGAGGTCAGTGACCCTTTTAATGCTTTCTTTTTCAATGTCCCGGGCTTTTGAGAGCTGAACTTCGGCTTCAGTTTTTGTATTTTCGGCAATTTTTACCTTATCAAGAATGCTTTCAACCTTATTGTAAACAGATTGTAGCTCCCCATCTGTAGAATAACTAAATTCACTTTTTATATATTTTTTCAGTTCTGTAAAATTAACAGGTTTTGGAAAGTAATTGTTTGATAAGTTACCATCAATTATGTCCTGGGTGCTGTAGGTTTTTGAGGTAACAACCCTGACAACATTTAGATTTAACTCTTCAATACGGCTAAGAATATCTGTGAAAAGTACATCTCTAATGCCACTATCAATAATTACTGCACAGGGGTTTAGTGCCCTAAAATTATTAAGGGCCTCTTTCCCGCTTGAAAAAGTTTCAACTCGGTATTCAGAGGAAAGTTCTATTTTAGTTCTATTTAAGAACTGATTATCCCCGTCAATAATCATCACTATTTTTTGCATAAGCTCTCCTCTTTTGTTACGATAGCTTGTTAAACTCATCTGCTACTAAAGCTGGTGTTACCTGGTTTTTTCCTGCAAGCGATGCCGCGGCACAAACGCTATCTAGCATCTTAATTGCCTTGCCTGGAAAATACTGATTAACAAAAAATTTATCCGATAATTTTACACATTCAAAAAGTGCGCTGTCTGTTATTTTAACATGGTGGTGGTTTTCGTAAGTTGCCTTAACCCCAATGAGTATTTTTGTAGTCTGTTCAATTTCAGGCTCTTTTATTTCAATAAACTGGAACCGTCTTGCAAGTGCGCGATCAGGAGCAATGTATTTTTTGTATTCCTCCATTGTTGTGGCACCAATACAAGGAAATTCGCCACGAGCAAGAGATGGCTTTAGAATGTTTTCTGCCCCCGTTGAGCCTTCAGTGCCGCCCATTCCAAGTAGTGCATGAATTTCATCAATAAAAATAATAATCTTATCTGAATTTGATCTAACCTCATCAAGAAGTCCTTCGAGCCGTTTTTCAAATTCGCCGCGGTATTTCGTGCCGGAAATCATGGCATTCAAATTTAAGGAAAAGATTCTTTTTTGTACAATGGCTGTGGGTACATTGCCGTTAACGATCTTAGTTGCAAGGCCCTCCACAATTGCAGTTTTTCCTACACCGGCATTGCCAACTAAAAGTGGGTTGTTTTCTTCCATTCTGGACAAAACCTTAAGACATTCAAAAATTTCAGCATCACGACCTATAACTGGTTTGATTTTATTTTCTAAAACCAGTTTTGTAAGATCAATTCCAAACCTTTTTAAATAATGGAAATCTTTTTTATCCTGGTTGTCTTTTATGATTTCAAAAATAGGGGCAATTTCTGGTGGGAGGTCAAGGCTTGGGGCCAGTATTACAACAAAACTATTTTTTTTGCGCAAAACCTCCGGCATTGACTTTATAAGAGAAATAAGTTCAGCAAATTCCTGCCTGCCAACATTATCGCGTGTTAGGTAGTAATGAAAATCTTCAAGAAGGTAAATTGTATTGCTCTTTGCCTCCTTGGTTATTTTCCTTATAGTGTCAAACGGTGATAGTTTATGATTTGATGAACAAAAATCGCCATAAAGATCCTGGTCAAAAGTTAGGTCGCTTACTACGTTTAGCCCTTCAGAAAATGTCCATAAAACCGGTAGTAAATTGAGGCTTTTAGCAGCATTAACAAACTCTTCAATTAGTTTTCGTGAATCAGTATATGCTGAAATGAAAAGTGATTTTCCTGAAAAAAATGGTTTCATTATGGATGATGGTAGTGCACCGTTTGAACGTACTAAATATTCTCCTTCTTGGATTCGTGCGTCTTCGTTAATGCCACTTAAACCTACCCCCTTTGTGGGGCCCGTGCTTGTACCCGTACCCACCAAAATGTTATTGTAAGCGTCTAAAATACCCCGTTCATTATTTTCTGAATAATGCTCTGTGGTGTTTAATTCCAGTGGTTTGCTTTTATTGTGGTCCTGAAATTCAGTATTATTATCAAAATACTTTGACCAGTCAAACCATTTGAGTTTAAGGCTTTCAAGTGTTCTTTTTTGCTCCACTACCTTTAATCTTTCAAACCTTCTAGAAAATGAAATAAAAATATCAAATTCAAAAGACGTTGGTACGTCTTGTTTACCCGGGCGCTTATTTTTGTCAGAGCTAAACGCCCCGGTTTTAACCCTATAACCTTTTTCAAAATATACAGCACTTGGGTCCATGGGGTCATAAAATTGAATTTGAATTTCGTTTGTTATTTCGTTTGAAATTAAAACATGCAGGTCTTCGTTAAGGTTTTCAATGATGTGTTCAGGCAGAAGTTTGTGGTGTTCGTTAAGAACCCTAAGATCCAACGCAATTTCGCGGGAAATAAAATTAATACTTCCGGTTGCTGCATTTAGGACAATTGGATATTTTTTCATGCGCCTTTCGTCTACTGCCTCTCGCAGATTTTTTATCCTTATGCTATGTTAGAGCTCCTCACGAATGTCCTCAACACGACCCCTTACATCCTCAAGGTAGTCGCGGGCCTCGTTAATGGCCTCGTGGTAGTCAATAAGTTTGTTTTCAAGCTCCATGTTTTTTTCACTGGTGGTTGAAATCTTTTTATTTGCGTTAACAATTTTGTTAACCACGCGCATTTTCTGTTTTGTGGCCTTTGGCATTTCATAATCGAGTTTTTCAAGCACTTTTTTAACCAATTCTTCTTTAAGTTTAATATCCCTGACTAAGCTAAAAAGTTCTGCATTATATTCTGTAAGCTCCTCTTCACTTATTTTAAGGGTTGAGAGACGACTTGTGAGTTCCAAAATATTTTCTTTAAGTGGTGGTGTTTTTTCGTTAATAGAGGCAATAGTATTTTCTTTTTCTGAAATTCTTTTTGAAAGATAAAGCTTTTCGCCTCTTAATTTGTTTCTTTCGGCTTTTTGAAATTCAAGGTTTCTTTTTAATTCAGTTCTTTGATTTTTAAGATAATCTAGTCTTTCTGCTTCTTCTAAAAAGCGTAGGGCACCTGCATTTAGTAGGTCAGTAAAAATCAAATGGGCCTCGCTGTTGTTAAGGGTAAAGTAGTCCTTTAACTCGTCAGTGCTTTTTAGTCCGTCAATGTGATTTAGAAAGTCTGATTTAACAGGGTCAGCCTTGACCAGATCCGCGTTTATAACAATTGGATACCTTACCTTCATTGCATCCCAGCTGTTTGAGAGTCTGCTTCTTAGAGCTGATAATTGATTGTCCATTATTTTTTCCTTCCGGGTTTTAGATTAGTATTTATTAACTTACTATGTAATGATTCATACTTGTTTTCAATAATGACAATTTCTTTGTATGCATCGTTCCGCTCGGTAATTGTTTTTTTAAGAATATTATTTAAGTGCTTAACTTCGTTTTCAAGTTTGGTGTTCGTTGTGGTTGCGGTATTTAAAAGTGTTTTATATTTTTCTACTTCATCGTTAGCAAATTCAAGCCTTTTTTCAATGTCATTTACAAGTGGTGTTGTGTCTTCCAGTTTTGAGAGTTTTCCGAGTAGTTCGGTATTTACATTTTCAAGCTTGTTCTTGTCGGATTTCAGTATTTCCGCTTCTTCCATTAGGGCGTTGTTGACAGCAAGGGTGTCTACAAGATGACTTTCCAGGTTTTTAATTTCTAAAAAAATATCATGAATTGATTCTTCAAATTTTTTATCGCCGGCATCCGATAAAAGCTCGTCTAGTTTCAGGTCAGAAATCTTTTTTAGCTGCTCCACAATTGCGGGTATTTCAAAAGTTTTATTTGTAGAAAAGCCCGTCTGCTTAATTTTATGTTTTGAGTCTAATGTGTTTGTTTTTTCCATGGAATGGTCCTTTTTTTATAAATTAAATTATATGTTTTCGTAATATAGCATTTTCCCTTTTTTAATAACTTCGGCAAGTTCACTTAAGAGAGTATCCAGGTAAGCGCCAGAGGCAACTGTTTTTTCTTTAATTGTTTTTTTTTGCTTGTATGCATTTTTTAAAAGTCCATCTGTATATAAAAGCAAATCCTCAGAAACATTTGCTTCACCGCGTGTAAAATCAAAATTTCTTTTAAGAAGATCAAGGCGCCTTACCATTTGGTCAAGAGAAGCGTATTTAGCCTCAATAATTCCAAGAAACTTTTCTCTTTCTTTTTTCAGAAAATCAACATTCATAAGTATTCTGTTGTACTCTATTTGAGTACTGGCAGAATTGTTTTTAAGAATTTTGTATTCACCAGTTATTTTGTCATACTTTTCAGAAAGTGTGGCGTAGTGATCTCGCATCTCCTTGCTGTGCTTAAAAAGAGCATCGTTTTCAGATGTAATGCTTTCTATGTCATCCAGTATTCTGTTGTTTATTTCCTGAAGCTCCAATACTTTATTTAAAACAATTTCTTTGTTTTTTTGAGCCGGGTTCTCAAAAAAACTTGATTCTTGTTCAAGTTCTGAATCAGGCTCAAGTGTCTGAGTCTGTTCTGTGGTTACCTCAGTTGGTGCTTGTTGTTGTACCGTTTCAAGAAATTTTAGTATGTTTTGTAAGGAACCACATATTTTAGAAAGTTCTGAAATTAGTTGTTCCTTCTTTTCAGAAACAGAATTTACAGTATTTAGAATTGTTTTAACGGTTTGTATTCTTGCCAGAAGTTTAATATCTCTATTTTGACCAGCCATAACTACAAGTCGGTCAAGGTGCTTATCAGTTTCGGTTTTAATTTCTTCAAGCGGTCCTTCTGCTTCAATTTTCTTAATAGTGCGAGTTAAGGAATTAAGACAATCTGAAATAAAATAGCTATTATCCTGTGTGTTTGATGTTCTGTTTCTAGTTGCTCCAGAGTTATTCATGTTCGTTCCTTTTTAGGGTATTTGCCTTAAATTAAACCTTTGTTTCATCAGCCACGTTTTCCTCAGAATCCAAGGCTTTTTTGGCTTGAGTGGCGGGCCTTACGGGTTTCTGGCCATCAGAAAAAAATTCATGTCGTTTACCGAGCCACCAGTCTTTAAGGTCCTCAATGGCTTTCATTCTTTCTTTTTTGTTGCCATCTGTGAATTTTACGGTTTCTCCAGAAATTCTTTCAATGGCTTGAATGATTTTTTCACGGATATCCTGTTCCGGTTCATCAAGGAGCCTTATTAAAGGTAGTACGGCAGCCAGATCCCTTATGTTTGAAAGCGAAAGAATAGCATTTTTTCTAATTCGTTTGTCGCTGTCTTTTGCAGCCTGAAGAAGGGATGGAACCGCAACTTTTGCCTCGAGCCAACCTAAGAACATTGCCGATGAGTTTCTAACTTCAACATTATCATCCTTGAGGGCTTCAATAAGAAATGGAACGGCTCCATTACCGCCAGATTTATAAAGACCCCTAACGCATGCGGCTCTTATTCCTGGAAAATCGTGGTTTATAAAACTTCTGCAAATACCAAACACATCTCTTGATTCAAGCTGAGTAAGTGCGGATATGATTTCTGCCTGAAGTTCTGGCTCTTCAATTTTAAGAGCTTCCTTAAGTGCGGGGGCCGCATTAACGTTTCCAATTTTTCCAAGTTCGCTAACGGCAAGTCTTTTTATGTCTACTTCGTTGTCTAAAAGGTCGTACATAGCTTTTTTGAACATTATGGCCTCAGACTTAAGTGGGATATTTGCCCTTTTAATGCAGTCTTCAATGGCGTTTCTAATTTTTTTCTTAATTTTGTCCTCTCTTGGGTCGGTGCCTAATTCAACTTTTATTTTTTTAAGGGTTTCGCCCGTTGCTGTGGGTTCATCAAGAGCGTCTAAATATTTTCTTAATGAATTAACTTCTGTTTCGTAGGTTTTTATTCTTTCAATAATTTGTTT
>CAZQUK010000147.1:5553-8790 GCA_964596435.1 uncultured Oligoflexia bacterium | reverse complement strand
AAAAATATTCTTATTGTCATCAAATCGGCATTTTTTGCCTAAAACATTAGGAAATTTGGCATTTTTTACCCGTTTTTTAGGCAATTTTTTCCAAATTTCAGCTTTTTATGAATCATTTTATTTTAAATTAGAATAAAATAAATTTATGGAAACCGTAATTTCCAAAATTTCAGGCACAGAAAATTTATCAAAACTGGAAAAACTTCTAAATATTGCATTTGAAGTACCACAAAATAAAAGTTTTTTTGATGATTTTCCTGTTTGGAACAAAAACAATGGAGCAAATATTCATACGCTTGGAGTTTTTGAAAACAATAATCTTTTATCAACAGCAGGTTTATACATTTGTAAACTTAAAACACCCAAGTCGCATTTAAATATTGGTCTAATTGGGGGAGTTGCAACTCATCCTGGAGCCAGGGGGCGTGGGTTTGCCTCAAAAATAGTTCGTGAACTTATATTGATTGCAAAAAAAAATAATCTTTCACTATTACTTTTGTGGGGATCTGAGCATTCATTATATAGAAAGTTAGGATTTGAACTTTGTGGAATTCAAGAACGTACAAGTATTAATGCCCTTGACCTTCCAAGCAACAATACTGGGCTTGAAATTAATTCTGGCTGGACGCGGGGGTTATTAAAGCTTCTTCAAAACAGAAGTAGCGGAATACTTATAGATGAAAAAAATAAAACACTTTTTGAGAAACATAAAAATGTTACCTGGTACTGGACCGGAAAAAAAGAAGCACCACTGGCTTATGCAGCTATAGGACGAGGAATTGATCTTAGTAATATAATCCATGAATGGGGTGGTGATATAAACAGTTTGCTGCAGCTTCTGGCTCACCTTAAAAACACCAATCCTAAATTGCAAATTATAGGGCACCCTGATATTTTAAAACAGCAGCAAATAAAATGCCAAAGCAAATACAAAGCTGACACTGAAAATAATCTGGCCGAATACATGTGCATGTCTAATATTCTTGATCCCAAAAATATAATAAGCGCACTTTATCCGGATATTAAATGCGAACAAGAGGCAATTTCAGATAAAAACACATTACTCACAAATTGGAACTTTAAAATTAATGAATTCAGTTATAAGGACCTAACACCCTCAGAAGTGGCGCAAATGCTTCTTGGTCCTGACGTTCCAGAAACTTCAGCTCTTGCAGGATTTTTGCCGGTTAAAATTTGGATTTGGGGACTTGATGCCTGTTAAAAATACATAATTTTTTAAAATCACAAAGCTTCACTATTCTTTTCTGATTGCCTCAATACTTTCTAATTTTTCTTTAAGCACGTCTTCTGTCACTGGTTTTGTAACGTAATTTGTGGCGCCTGCCTTTAAGGCTTTTGTAACAGTTACCTTTTCCAACTCACTTGTTATCATTACAAAGGGCAATTTTTTAAGATTCTCATCAGCGCGCACCCTCTCAAGCAGTTCAATACCTGTCATTTCAGGCATGTTTATATCAGAAAAAACCATCTCTACTTTTTGATCTGATTGCAGCACCTCAAGTGCCTCTACACCGTTTGAAGCTTCTAAAATATCTGTAAAACCCAATTGTTTTAGGAGTTTAATAATAAATTTTCTCATACCAACCATGTCATCAACAACAAGTAGCTTTAAATCAGTTCTAAACATCTCTTACTCCATTTAATGTCTTCATTATAACTCATAAGACATTTTTTTGAAGGTAATAATTATTTCCAGTCCCTCTCCGGCTCTACTTATTAATTCAACCGCACCACCGAGTTTTTTTGCCTCAGCATTTAAAGCAGAAATACCAATACCTCTACCCGATGTTTCAGTAACTTCGTCTTTTACTGAAAAACTGCTATTTAACAAAATTTTACAGGCTTCAGCTTCATTTTGTGGAACATTAAGACCAAGTTTTTCAGCTTTTCTCTTAATTGCATCAAAATCAATGCCAGATCCGTCATCCTTAAAAGAAAGCCTATACCTATCATCTTCAAGTTTAAGTTGCGCTATAATTTGTCCTGCCTCTTTTTTACCAAGGCACAACCTTTCTTCCGGCATTTCAATACCATGATCCGCGGCATTTCTTGGAACATGTATTAGGCTACTAAATAATCCACTATATAAATCCGGTGCAATATTCACGGAAGGCAACCACTCAATTGGATCAGTAACTTTACCTAACTTTCCGGCAGTAACCACAAACGAATCACTTAAAAAGCGAAACACTTCGTGTGCCGGACGCATGGTTATATCCTCAAATGCTCTAATTATTTCGGGCGAAACTCTGGCTTTTAAAAGTTCACCCAAAAGCTCGCGCGCCGCAGTAATGTCAATCGGGATCGTCTTAGTTATTTTTCCTTTCAGATTAATTATTTTTGCGTACTGACTTATAAAAGCATCAATTTCTTTTTGAATATCGTTAATAGCAGCCGTGAATAATTCCGCGCTGAAATCAATTTTTAATTTATCTTCCCAGGTATGACAAAGCTTCGCGACATCAACACACTCCATACACATAAACCCACCTTTAATTGTATGAAGTCCGCGCCTTGCAGCAACCTGGTCATTATTAATGGCTCTTAAGGATTCAAGCGCATCAAGAAGTCCGATAAAATCATTGCGTGAAGATATGATTTTTATAAGTGCCTTATTTGTGTGTTCCTCTTTTTTTGCCTTTTCCTTGAGTTTTTTTATTTCAGTCACATCGGTTGCAACTACCATTATACTGAATACTTTGCCATCATCACCCCTAACCTGCGTGTATGATAACTTAATATCTCTAGCATTAATTTCAAGCTGCATGGGTAAAAGAGGTACAATATCCTTAAATGGAAGCTTTTCTTCAAAAAGTAGCTCCAATAAGTATTCCCAGTCAGTATCCTTTTCATAAAGAAGATCATTAACTTTTAATCCCGCAGGACTTTTACCAAAAATCATTTCTGTTGATTTGGAATATTCACCTCCAAAAACACCATTTTTTTCAAAAGCTAAAAAGCCCTGACCCGAATTATCAAGCAGGATCCTGATTGACCTTGTTCGTTCTTTAACCGTAACTTCAAGTTCCTGGTTAAATTTTTCAAGCTCTTGGGCCCGAAGTTCAGCAAATTCCTTTTTTTTCTGGTTCTCTTCATCGCGCTTGTGTAAATTAGTCAGCTGTTTTTGTATTGAAGATTGAAACTCAGAGCTATCAAGCGATTTTATTCTCTTTTTAAGGACTTCTACCGTTTTTTTTAACGAAGCAATTTCCTTAG
>CAZQUK010000147.1:0-5543 GCA_964596435.1 uncultured Oligoflexia bacterium | reverse complement strand
GGCCCTCATCCAGGCGGCTTTGTAAAGTAGCCTGTTGCTTTTGTACAGCATTGTGAAAATCAGAGTTATTAACGGATTTAATTCTGTTTTTTAATACTTCAACAGTTTTTTTAAGCGCAGAAATTTTTTTTTGAATATCAATATCTGCACTCATAGTCAATTTTGTCCAAAAGCTATTCCAACTATGGTTTGATTAATATGAAGGCCATCAAGCTGCTCGCCATAAGTATCAAAACCTATAGAGTAAGGGGCAAGATTATTTACAATCTTGGAAATGGCCTCATGTTTTTCTTTAGATGATGCCTCTAAACTTCGCAAAATACAATTACAGCCGATAAACCACTGGGGTTCTTTAATTTTATTTGTAAACGCCTCAATGTCTTTTTGCAAGGCCTCCTCCATAACCTGATGATCTGCAATCTCAAGAACCATACCTTCTTCTACTGCACAATAAAAGGTGAGCGATTTATCCTCTTCAATTTTTTGAATAGAGCGCACGTATATTTCGTTATTGCACGAATAAGTAATTGGATGATTTGAAAACACTTCAACACTCAGGTCCTCAACCCTAAGGCCAAGAAGTTCTGCATATCTTACAGCAGCTGGCTCTCCATCAAAACTTATTACTTTCCTTTTTGGAGCATCCATTTCAGTTACGATAAGATCTTTATCGGAACGTAAAAAATGCTGGTGTTTTAATACATGAAACGGAATACTGCTCTCACCTAGAACATACACCGCCGCATTTGAATAACTTTTCCCGTTTGCAATAACCTGGGTCTGTTTGAATTTTAAGTCATCTCCGGCAGAACCACCAATACACGGAATTACCCCAAGTGCATTACTCATTAAGGCTGCGGTCCCCTCCTCTTTCATGGAAAGACCATCAATAAAACCAAGGCAAAAGTGTTTTTCAGGTACAAGCTTTTCAAGCGACACATCAAGTTTTGCGGCAAGTTTTCCAGCAAAATCGTTAACACGGTCCTGGTTTAAGGCTGAAATTTCAGGCAATACATCAACGGCCCATCTTATTTCATCTGAAGCGACAGCATTTATTACAAGAGAATTGTTTTGATGCTTCCAATTAATGTATTCACCCGCTGTTGAACAGCCAATATTAGGAACACCCGGGAACTGCTCTGTAAGAGCGTCGGCAACTTCTTTTGAAGGTTGCGCTGTAGAATGAAAAACTATTAAAAATTTTACTTTTTCTTTGTCACCTGCCCAGTCCCTGATTGCTTCTTTTACAGCTTCACTTCCTAAATTTTTTGTTGAATAGCCACTTAATATTTTCATAATTTAAATCCCCTTTTAATAAATCGTTTATTTAAAAATTCGACAGATAATTCCTTACAAAATTATATTATGCGCGGTTGGCCCCCACAACAGTTTTCCAAAAAAAACAAAAATCATTTTTTGCCGCACAAAGACAGCGCGGCTCAGCTTAAAAAACTGCCCCGCAAGTCAAATTTATTTAATACCAGTTCCAAAAAGAATTATAAATGTGCAATTATTGAGTCCAACTATTGGAATATTAGATGAGAATATTTACTGCACCAAACAACTTTAGTTGCCGTCAAAGTTAAGTCACTATATTTTTTATATTATTGATCTTAATAAGTGCTTAAAGTAGCATTTTACTTAAGTTAAAAACAATTTTTTAGTGTGGACGTAAACGTTTCCATGCAGAAAGATAAAAAAAACAAAGAGTAATTTATGAATTTTAAAGAGATAATCGAGCCGTTATTTAAAAGCATTGTAAATATATTTCAGGGCCAATGTTCAGTTGAAGTCGAACCCAAAGATTTTACCGCTCTTGGTGCTGGCGTGTCCTGGAAAGCTGGAAGCAATGAGCATGTAGTATCTGTTGTCCAATTACAATCAGAGGATGTTAATTTCAGCCTTGCTTTTTGTTTTGAAGAGACAACTTTTCTAAAATTTGTCTCTTCAATGTTTGATGAAAAGTACAACGAAATCACTGACGAGGTTAGAGATCTTGCTGCGGAATGGCTCAATATAACGCTTGGACATCTTAAAAGTGTTTTAAACGACAAAATGGGGTTTCGTTTTGCAAATACTATCCCAATGACAATTATTGGCACAAATCTTTCCATTAAGTGCCCCCCGGATAATTACATTCTTAATGCCCCAATTAAATCTCAACTAGGTGGGTTTCATGTGTTGCTAATGCAAGGCGACGACCCACTATTGCCATGGGATGATTCATTTCTGGACGGTCTGGATATTTTAACTTCCAAGTCAGAATAATTATCTAAAATAAAGGAGTTTATTGTGTCCGAACAAAAAGAAAACATTGTGTCTGAAACAACCGCTGAACAACCAGAAACAAAAAATGACGTGGAAACAAAGCAAGAGCCAAACCAGGAGTTCACAACCGACAGCGAGAACAACGAAGAAGAATCTATACTTTCTAACTGCCGGGTGCTAACCATTGCAAAAAACGCTTCATTTTTTTATGAAATCAAATCATATCTAAACGAAAGCCATATATTAACTTTGGACCATTCATTATCTGATGTTGCCGGTAAAAACTTTTTAGAAAAAAATCAAAAAATCAACAGGTTTTTCCATTTTATAATTTTTGATCTTGATGGTCATTCCCCCTCACAATTTGATTTGTTTTATAATTATTTTAAAGAAAAAAAATATCTTTTACCAATTCTAATTATAGAGGCAAGCAAAGCCAAAGAATTATTAACAAAAGAATATAAACTTACAAAAAAAATTAACAGGGTAACAAAAGGCAAAGAATTAGTAAAGAGCCTGGAAATGCTCTATCATGAGACATACCCAAATGGTGTTAAAAACATTTCAATTCAAGATGAAACAAATTATAAAATAATAAATTTCGATAACACACTTGATGAAGCAAGTTATTATGAATTTAAAAATATTGCTGCTAAAATAACCCCATATAATCAAATTCACAATATTCTTAATTTAGAAAAATTGATAGAAGCGCCCAAAGCTGGACTTTTAAGACTTTTCACAAAAATCCTTTCGGACTGGAAAGCTCAAAACATCAATTATTCGACCGTTATCACAAACTCGGCATTTATTATCGAGCTTAAAGAAAAGGGACTCAATAGCGTTTTTAGAATAGCGCCCTCAGTTGATGAAGCACGAAAAGAAACTATTCCAAAAACCCCTGCAAGTAAGCCCGGTAAATATGCAACAATTGACGTTAAAATGGTCAACCCATTTATTATAGCAACCATAAATACTTTTAATGAGTCCCTGTCTTTGTCGCTAAAACCAGGACAAACCGGAATGAAACAAAAATTTGATTGTCTTAATGCTGAATTTGCTACAATAATCAATGTTAATAGTAGCGGATTTAACGGGTGTATTTCGCAAATTTTTACCAGAGATGTTTTTCTAAAATACTTTTCTGCCGTTAAAGAAAAGGCTTCACTAAGTAATCCGAAAGAAATAATGGATTTCACTAATGATCTTTTAATTAAGATTTTTGGGAAAGCTACACTTGAACTGGAAAAACACGATTACAAATTTTCAAGCATTACGCCAAAAATTGTACAAGGACATGAAAATATTAAAAAAGAAATCCCAGACTCAATGTCCATTAGCATTGTACTTGAGTCCTCAATTGGAAAGTTCGATCTTTTAATTACAGCACGCACCCAGTAATTTTTTTCTACCCAGAAGACTCTCTTTTAATTGGTAACAGTTAAACCAGTTTTTTTACTATTTTCAAAAATTCTGACTGATCAATTGGTTTTGATAAATACCCATCCGGCGGCGGGACCTGCCGCCTGCTTGAAATAAATTTTTTAAATTCCTCAGTAACACCCGTAATGATAATTATTGGAATATTTTTCCAGTCATCGCTTTCCCGCATTTCACGATAAAATTTTACTCCACTTTTTTCTGGCATCGTTACATCTAATGTGATGAGTGCCGGCGCAACTTCTTTCACTTTTTTAAGTGCCTCATCGCCATTTTCTGCAGTTATAACATTATAACCATTGTCACCTAGTAATGTTGATAAATATGTGCGTTCATCCTGCTCATCATCAACAATCAATATTGTTTTCTTATTTGTCATTTTTTCTCCTCATTTGTTTTAAGGTCCTTTGGGTATTTTCACAACAAATTGTGTACCCCTGCCGACCTCAGAATCAACCTCAATACTACCATTATGCGAACACGCTATTTTATTCGCAATAAATAAACCAAGTCCGGTTCCTTTTGAACCTTTTGATGAAAAAAATAAACTAAACAACTTATCTTTTGTTTCTTTATCCATACCAATACCTGTATCTGAAATATCAAATCGTATATGTTCGCCGTCTCTTTTAACACTAAACTTTACACAATGATTTTTTTTTGCCTGATCCACCCAGCAAGCATCAAATGCATTTTCAAGCAGATTTACAAGCAAAGATTGTATCGCTTTTGAATCTGCCAAGAAATCTCCTGCTTCAGTAGAAATATCATTAACAAAATTAATTTTCAATTCTTCTGATTTAAAACCCATGATTTTGCATACATCTTCGGCAAGTTTTATTGCTGATATTTGTTCATAATTTGGTTCACGCTCCTTTGCATAATAAAGAATATTTAAAACCATATTACGAATGCCACCGATGTTCCTCTGCACCATTTTCCAGCCCTTAGTTCGGCGATCATTATCATTTTTCTGAATTCCCGAATTAACCAAATATATTCCGCCATCAAGTCCATTTAAAAGTCCTTTAATATCATGTGAAATTGTACTTATCAGGAGCCCTATTGACTCAAGTTGTGACTGAAGTTCCCTAATTATTGTAATGTCAGCACTCATTTCCATAACACTTGATATTTTTCCTTCATAATCAAAAACTGGTGCTGACGTCACTAATACATTTTTTTGTTTACCATTCTTGGAAGTAACCACTTCTTCACTTTGATGAATTTTACCATCCTTAAATGTTTCCTGTACTGGACAAACCACACACTCTTCTTGGCGCCCTTTATAAACCCCATAACATTTACATCCAAAAAAACTTCCAAAATCTTCTTGGAAATGTCTGTTTGCTTCAATTATATTTAACTCACTGTCTTGGGTTGTTATATAGCAAGGCACCTCCCCAAAAAGTGTTCGATATTTTATCTGACTTTCTTTTAATTGATTTTGAAGAAGTTTAATGTCGGTAATATCCGTTGACATTTCCATTACAGAAGTAATTTCACCTCTTTCATTTCTAATTGGAGTTGTGTAAACTATTACTGACACAACACGCCCATCAAGACATTTAATGTTTTCTTCAGAACTGTAGCTTCTTCCATCACGAAATGTTTTTTCAACCGGGCAATTTTCACATTTTTCCGAGCGTTTTTTGTAGACCTGATAACAATATCTGTCTGAATAATCTCCAAAATGCTTAATAAAACGCGAATTTGCTTCAATAACTTTAAAATTCCTGTCTTGAACAGTTAAATAGCAAGGCATCCCATTAAAGTATTGTTGATATATTCCAACCATCTTGTTCTCCCAATAAATTACCGAACACAGACAGTAC
>CAZQUK010000146.1:0-8832 GCA_964596435.1 uncultured Oligoflexia bacterium | reverse complement strand
TCAAAATTCTTTTTGCCATCTATGCCTACATCATATTCAACACCTAATTTACCACTTAATTCCTGAACCTTTACCTTTTCAAGTGTTAAACCCTTTTCAAGTATACTTCTTTCTTGCTCTAAATTTTGAACTTTTGCGGCATATTCTGATTTTGTCTTTACAAGTTCTTTGCGCCAATTCTCATTTTGTTTTTCAACTGTTAAAAGTTTATCCCGCAATACTATAATTTTTAATTCATAATCATCTTTAGAAAAATTTTCAAATTCTTGTTTTTTAGGTTCCTCTTTTAACCTTGCAATTTCATTGTCAGTTAAATCCAAACTTTGCGTGTTAGCATTTTTAACTTCATCAACCGTGCTTGGCGTCGCCTCCGGCACATTTTTTTTGCCAAGTTTATCTGTTAAATAGGTAAAAGTTTCTTCGTTCTGCTCTTTTTTATCTTTGTCTACATCTGGAGCCTGATTTTCTGTATCAAGGTCAATTTTTATTCTTTTTACCTTTTGGAGATCATCAATTTTCTCACCCGATGAAATGCTCCACTTTGTATCCTCAATTTTCCCGTCAGGGGTAACATTCCACTTTGTATCCTCAATTGGGCCATCAGCTCCTTCACCTTTAATTGTTTTAATATCCCCAAGCTGGTTATTTTTTGAAAACTTAAGTACACCACCTTCTGCAGTTTGCTTATCACCCTTAATGTTCCAGGTTTTATCTTCAGTCCCACCCCCCTTAAACATCTTAATCGATGAGTCTTCTGCCAGCGCCTGCCCCCGAACACTACTGTTAACGTCATCCCCTGTGCCAACAGCTGCTTGTCCATCAACTTTTACAATGTCACTTAAATCATTTTCTTTAGAAAAGCTTTTTTCTTCTTCGTCAGTATTTTGAGTTTTGCCACCTTGAACCTTAACAATATCATCAATTTTTTCAACACCAGAATCAACCTTATCAACCGCAATTTCATCTGTCAGTGCTGTATTAACACTCTCAACTTGTGGCTGAATATCTGATTCTGATACTATTTGATAATCAAAAATTTCTTCTTGACCTGAGGCCTTTTTTTCTTCATCAGTTTTTATTTCAGTTGATGAAACATTTTGTGAAGAATCATCCCTAAGAAGACCAGGGTAATCCAAATCTCCAAGCTCAGTATAATTTCCGGCTTTGGGCGCAGCTTCCGGTTGTGAATCAAAAAGCACAAGATCAACTGGCCTGTCCTTTAGGGTTTCAATATCCACTTTACCCGGCAAAGCTAATAAATTTACAAGCTCAATTTGATTTTCCTGTGGGTAAACCCTAATCACTAACTGATCAGAAAGTTTATTTAGCTCATAAAGTAGCTCTTCAAACTCATCTTTGGGCTCATTGTTTTGAATTCTCCCAACTAAACCTTGCCACCCACCATCAGGCTCCTCTTTTTTATTAAAAGCCATTCCAAGCGCAATTTTTTCATCATCCACGCCACACTCAATCACAAAAGGTTCTATTAGCGTGCGGGAATCAGAGATATTGCCACTTTCCCCATCAGATTCGACTTCAGCAATTTTTTGCTCTGCCGAATCAATCATGAGTTGAGTTCGATATGCCTCAAAAAATCCGAATAACAAAAGCGCCCTAAAGCGTAATTCATCAAGACCGGAGCTTCTTAATCTGGCAGAAAGTAAATCCGAAACCCTACCAATATGAGTAGATGTAAAAAGACTTTGGTAAAAAACCTCACAATTACCATCCAGCAGGCCCGCTACCCCAAAACTTTTCAGTGATCTTGGTAAATTTTGTCCAAATTTATCCATTACAAAATCCCCTTACACCGAAAATACTAGGTGGCGCCAAGGCACCCTCTGAAATAAACTGCTCCTCAACCCGTTTTAAGCGTGAAGAAAGTTTTTGCGCAACTCTACTTTCATCGCTTTTAATTTCTTTGGCATCAACCACCCTTAGGTTTTCTTTTGCCAAAAGTTTACGGGCAAAAAGCACAATCTCTCCAACTTCATCTCTTTTTTCTACCAGGCCCTCCTCATTTGAAATCGAATTAAAGACTTTTATTCTTAGACGGCTTAAAAACTCTAAACTACAATGTCCAAGATGTAATGCATGAAAAACAGCCCATGATGACGAAAAAATTGCTTTTTCAAAAAGCTCTATACTTTTATCTCTTGTGTTCTTTAAATATTCTATGGGTATTGCTCCACAAAGCTCCTCTACAAATGCCACGACAAAAAATGGTTCAATTCTAACTCCGCTACCCCAAAGTTTTCCAATTAATCTTAAAACAGCATCAGAGCGCTCATAAGGCGACACAGATAAATTCACTGTAGGATATTTTTCTCTCTCACTTTTTACTTCTTTTGGTTTTAACAGGAGAATATTTTTTACAATCCTACCCGCATTTTGGAATGGACGAACCTCATCTAAAAATTTTGTGAAAAATAATGTTTCAGCAGAGAGAAGTTTTTCAAGTTCTTCAGGCACAAAAAAATCCAGCGGCGCTTTTACACCTACAAACTTTCCATTTAGGGAAAGATACACATAGACAGGAGACATCATAAGCTCATAAGGCTTTATGTCTGAAACAAGCCTGCTTGGCGGCATCTCCTGCCCCTCTAGCTTTTGGAGTTTTCGCGGATGAAAATCCATTAGCTGACCTAACCTCCATAATTTAAAACGCTCACAAATAAATTTTATAAGCCAAAGAATAGGGTACTCCACAAATGGAGACCCCACTCCCTCATCTTCTTTTCGGTTAATTTCCAATTAAGTTTTAGGATAAGACGCTAAAATTAAAGGATTTTTTATCTTTCACGCAGTACCAGTGGTCAGAAAACAATATAATAATTAGTTAGTTAGAAATATAAACAAAACTTTACATATTAACTCGCCGCTTCTGCCAACGTACTTCTATGTGTCTGTTTCCAGATACCGCCGTCCACTTCTGAGGGCTTGCTGTTTTATCCTCAGGCATATCAAAACTAAACTCAACAACGGTGTCTTTAGTTTTCCAGGTTAAAAACTCCGGCCAATATGTTCTTCCAAATTTTTTAAATTTATAAACGTATTGTTCTTCGGAATCTCCAACATCCACCACAAGCTCTCCTAAATTGGTTACTTTTAGGCCTTTTTTTACGCTTTTTTCAGGACAAGGAATCCTGCCTAAAAAAAGAGTTGATGCCCAACGCACAGGAATCCCGCCCCAGCTTTTGCGCCCATAATATTTTTTCGTTTTATTAGGATCATCTTTAGATGGGATTTCAATTTTAAAATTACCTTCTTTGGCCTCAATACTTGCCTCAGTACCACCTAAAAGATTTAAAATCTCAATATTAAGATTTTTGCCATCATTACTGACACTAACTCCTGCTGGAAATTGTCCCGAAGATTCTTCGGCACTTACCCTCATCCAAACAGAACCTTTAACAGAATGAACAGTTTCTCCTGGATTACAGGCATTTTCCAGTAAAATGTCTGGATCTACTGTTTCAGCATCAAAAGGAACATGAGAACACGCGCTCAAAATTAGTGCAAAAATACATGTACTAACTGTGGTAAATTTCAAAAAACATCTTTCACTGATTTTTTGCCGCAGGTAAACGTTCAGTATCTTTATCTGGCCCTGTGCTCGGTATTTTCCCGGTATCAACCAGGTAACGATATACTTTTTCTTTCTTAGCAAGGATCTTTTTTCTTTCATCATCATCTTCCACATACCGTAGGGCCTCTTGGTATTGTAAATGAGCCTTCTCGTAAAGGTTGGATCTCAAATAGGCATCACCAAGATGTTCCAAAATAACAGCCTCTTTTGGTGTGAGTTCAACTGCTTTTTCAAGAGCAACCGTAGCTTCAGGAATTCTACCTCTAACAAACAGATACCAACCCCAGCTATCCTTAATATAACCGCTATCGGGCTTAATATCCATGGCCTGTTTTAAGACTCTTTCAGCGTCATTAAGTCGAATTCCCTGAACAGTCCAAGTATACCCCAGGTAGTTTAGCGCATCCACATGATTTGGATTTATCGCCAATATTGCCTCCATTTGTTCAATACTCTTATCCAAACGCTTCTGCCTGTCATAAACACTGCCCAGATAGTAGCGAACCTGCTCATTCTCCGGAAACTGCCTCACTCCTTCTTCAAGAATCGCAACAGATTTATCTAAATCCTTGGTTTCCTCTTCAAGGCTTGCATAAAATAAATAGAATTTTGGCTCTCTTGGATACTTTTCAATCACAGACTTTATATATTTTTTTGATTCATCAATATTTTTCTTGTCTTTAATTAAGTATGCCGCATGCAAAACGGCTTCAGAATACAGCTCCGACTTTGATGAAATTGTTTGAAATGATTTTACCGCCTCATTCCAACGGCTCAGTTCTTCGTATATGCTCCCTAGGTAATAATGAACCCTATCTGAATTCGGATACTGCGCTAATATGCCCTTAAAAATCCCAATTGATTTTTCAAATTCTTTAAGCTCAATATAAACTAGTCCCAGTTTTACCTTGGCGTTTAAATCATCCGGATCAATATTTGTAATTGCTTCTAAAAATGAGATCGCTTCTGTATATTTTTGTTCCTTCAGAAGAATCGTAGTTAATCTGTTCGCAGCAGCCACATCTTGCGTGTTTTCATACGAATCTTTATAAACCTCAACGGCCCGCTTATTCATTCCTTGTCGTTCATATAAATAACCAAGGGCAAGTGATGCCTGAACAAATCTTGGCCTTAGCTCAAGAGATTTTAAATACGCAACTAGAGCATCCTCAATCTGCTCAGCACTTTCTGATGCTCTACCAAGATAGAACCACCCGAGCGCTGAATCCGGTGCTTGTTTCAAAAATTTCCTTAAACCAGCCACAGCTTCGGTTGATAGTCCATCTTCCAGTAAAACCTGTGCTTTAAAAATAGCAGCTTCCTCGTGACCTGGATGTTTTTTTAGTATCTTATCGTATTCGACAATTGCTTCTTGTGTTTTCATTATGGCAGAGTAAAGCCCCGCCATAATGAGCCTGGCA
Source organism: uncultured Oligoflexia bacterium (assembly GCA_964596435.1). Lineage (GTDB taxonomy): Bacteria > Bdellovibrionota > UBA1018 > UBA1018 > CAZQUK01 > CAZQUK01. The sequence goes on along the minus strand of CAZQUK010000146.1, from coordinate 3,822 downwards.
TCTACAAAGTCGGGATCAAGATCTAAAGCTTTTTTGGAAGATTCAAGAGCATCAGTGAACATCCCTTTTTTTATATACTCCCCTGCAAGCCTTGTATGCACAAGAGCTGAGTTTGGATCAAACATTAACGTTAGTTTAAATTCTTCAATCGCCCTATCTGGATTACCCTCCGTCACGTAGGCTTGAGCCATACTAAAATGATATTCAGCAGAAGCGCGTGATTGCTGCTGAGCTTTCTTATTATTTTCAATTGCCTCAGAACTGATTTCCCTATTCTTAGCGTCATCTTTTTTAACTTCATCAGGAAGACTATTGTTTTTCTCTTCCGTGACGGCAACATTATTTCCAGACTCACCTACAGAATCACCTTGAGACGAATTTCTAGAAAAACTTGCACAGCCTGATGTCAGAATAAGAATCAAAATAAATAAATTTTTCTTAAATGCGATGTTATTTTTCCACATGGAGTCTTCTAGCTCCCCCTCAACTACGAATCGTCTTTTTTGGAAAAAACATGAAGAAAAGCTGAATTTTTAAGATGCCGATAGGAAAAATAAAAACATTATTTACTTAAGCTAATGCTCTGTTTTCAGATAAATAAATATTCATTCAGCACGAGACTTAGATAAACTTATATGTGGTTTTTTTGACATAACCAGATGTAATCACTTGCTTTTTGTTGGCGTCAAATTTTAAACAAAAACTTTATTCTGGCACTTGACTTTAGCGCAGTGGGTTGATATCCACCTAAAGAAGGGACGTGACACGTTGTGGCGCTAAAACAGGGCTACGAGGTTAACTTCCCAGGAAGAGTTTGGAGTGATTCGAGAGGGAGCCTTACGGGGGCACTGACTAACACAGCCAAGACGGTTTGTTAATCATCCTGGCGGATCATAAAACCAATACGGTGATTAAAAACAATTTAGGGGGATAGAAAAATGACAGAAGTGAAGATCATCAAACGTTATCAGAACAGAAAACTTTACGACACACACGAATCAAGTTACGTCACTCTTGATGAAATTGCTAAAATGATTCGCAATGGTGAAGAGCTTCGCGTTATTGATAACAAAACAAAAAATGACATTACAGCTTCAACTCTTACTCAATTACTCTATGAGAGCGAGAGAAAATCTAACACAAGGCCTTCAGTAGCTTTACTTAAGGAAATCATCAGAAATGGTGACGGATCCTTTTCAGGTTTTATTCAAAGCAACTTAAAATCTGAGTTAGCCAAGTTTGACAACGAACCAGTTGTTGAAACTGTAGATGCTAACGCCGCTCTAAATACAGAAGCCGCCAACATCAATTAGTAATAAGCTTTAATTAGTTTTTACTTGTTCTTTGGGCCAAAAGACATGGTGAATCCAGAATCTGGATGGGTTGTGTTTTAAATCGGCCAAAAATTTACACCGGGGGTAGTTATAAAAAAATTGCTCCCGGTATGAATTAAAATCCTTCTTACGCTTGACATATTGCATCAAAACATACTAAAGTGCTTATAAGTGTGTTGGTTTTTTTAAACCAAGCAGTTACACTTATAGATGGTGGATTGGTGATCTTGGATAAAAACTTTGCATAGGAATTATTTTTATGAAAAACACAAAATGCATTTTAAAAAACACAACTCTTGGACTCTTAACGCTCGTAACTGTTTTTAGTTTTGCTCTGCGTACTGAGTCGGCTTTTGCTGCCAAGTGGGGGAAATCTAATTGGTCAGAGGGCAAGTCTATGTCGTCCTATCAGAAGCCCTATGAAAAAAGTTTTACAGCACCATTTGCTCCAGGCTCACATAATCTTGCTCTTGACCTTGGGCAGGTTTTTTTAATGGGCGACTTGGCCTCAGCATATGAAGACAACATTGGCTTTAGGGGCCATTACACTTATGGTGTTAGCGATATGTTTGGTTTTGATACAAGTTTAGGCTATTCCGGCCATTCTGATGGTAAGTTTTCAATGACAACTCTTTTAACCGGACTTAGAGCGAACCTGAGCTGGTATGATAAAGTTGTTCCCCACCTAATATTTGGTTTAGGTTTTTACATGCCAAACTACCAGGTTTCAAAAACCAGTTCGGTATCACCAGTGCTGTTTGGATTACACCTGGGCCCAGGCGTGGATTTACAACTTAGCGATGAGTTCTTTTTTGGTTCAGGGCTTACAATTCATAATATTTTTGGAACAACGAAATTTCTTCCCGATGGAAGCACAAAACCTGTTGGAGGTTCATTTATAACGTTTCTGCTGCACGCCGGCGTAACCTTCTAAGGAAATTAAACTTTTTATTGTATATATTGCGTTGCGTTATTAACTCTTGTTTGGTATAGTCACACACTTAGAAATTGATGTGGAGAAATACCGAATGCAAAAAATGGCTCTTTCTTTCTTTTGTCTTATACTCTTAATTTCGAGTTCTGCACGATCAGAACAAAACCCACTTGATATTGACCTTCCTCACTTTCCAGATCCACCATCTAATAAATCATCTATCATTGAAGTTGGAGCCGGAATTGAAGGTGCACTTAATCGTAACGGAATAAATGTTCTTCTTAAGGTTAATTACGGTTTTGATTTTCTTGAGAACCCGGAAAATCCAAGAACAATTGAAGGATACGAGCACATGCTTATTGCTCATTTTTCAGGCGATATTGCCTTTACAACTTCAGAAAAAGGCGAAACTATTCCATACTTCAAGGTTGAATTCACGCCCTATCAATACGACATTGCTATTTCAGGAACACCAATTTTTGGAAATTTAATAGTTTTAGATTCAAAGGTACAACGTGAAGTCACTCTCAATCAAGATGTGAGCGTACTAATAGAGGCGATTGGTGTCGGCATTCATGGTTATAAAAAATACAGCGATCAATTTGGCGTATTTGTTCAAATTGCCGCTGATCTGCTTGGTTATAAATACATTAATTACCTTTCAAAAGACACCAGGTCTTTTCAGGGCGTTCATCTCGGCGGGGTGGGGTTTGATGTTGGAACAATTTTTAATCCAACTGATGAGTTTAGCGTTCATGTGTTTTTGGGTGGATCAGCCGAAACAAACGTTGCAGCCTTTTGGATTGGTGACCTGGAAAATGAGCTTGAGGCCCATTTAAATATTTCTGCTGATGTCACAAGCTTTAAGGATGTATTCTTACGGTTTTTTGTTGACCTAAGAACTGTTGGTGCATGGGATTCATTAATTGGTTCATTTGAAAATTCGAATCAACTTATGACCGGTATTACGCTTATTTTCTAAACCACTTAAGCATTATAAACAAGAAATCCTTATTTAGGCGGCCCTTTTGTTGTTCCCTTTTATATCCAGATCTTTTACGTCGTATTCCCATTCTTTATAGTTTTTTCCTTCAATTTTATTTTCATCAATAAATGTGAAGATATCAACCGGGACCTTATAGTTTCATATATCCAGTAAGCGGCCTTTACATATTCCATAGGCGGCTTTTGTGTTTTTTGATCTTCAGAAAAATTTATAAATGCAAAACCTCCGGGAAAAATATCGCCATCTTTTGCCTTCCTGTAATAGAAGATAAATGGCACTGTATTTAAGTTGTGTTTTTGAACCTCTTCATATAAAGCGCCAAGAGATTCTGCTGGAAATATTTCCTTCCATGAAATCTCTTTAACTTTGTGTGATTCTTTTATAAATATGTTCGGACATTTATAAACGACTTCCCATCCCTCATTGTTTAAGTAAACTATGAGCATGTCTTCAAAAAACCCTTCGGCGCTGGGCTTATGATTCTTTCTTAAAATGTGTATGGTCTCATCACTTGACAAGGGGGACTCAAGCCCTTCTTTCCAACTTTT